>NZ_RZQG01000109.1:0-10830 GCF_003998635.1 Mesorhizobium sp. M7D.F.Ca.US.004.03.1.1 | reverse complement strand
GGGGGGAACCGGACCTGAGCGACGCGGCTTGAAGTGAGGACAGGGCAGACATGAACGCAACAAGCGTGGAGCGCGGGACCGCATTGCGTGGTTTCGCCCTGACAGCGGCCCTGCTCTCCGGACTGGCGCTTGCCGGTTGCCAAACGGCCGGCCCGACCGGTGAATTCAACAATATCGACAAGGCGCAAGGGTCGAGCGAGAACATCTCCTCGCTGTCGGCGGTCATCCAGCGCAATCCCCAGGATCCCGAAGGCTACAATGTGCGCGGCTCGGCCTATGGCCGTGGCGGCCAGTACCAGGCGGCGCTCAAGGATTTCAACCAGGCCATCCAGCTCAACCCGAATTTTTTCCAGGCCTATTCGAACCGCGCGCTCATCCAGCGCTTCCTCGGCAATCAGACCGCCGCGCTCGAGGACTACAACCGTTCGATCCAGATCAACGGCAATTATGACGCCGCCTATATCGGCCGTGGCAATCTCTATCGCAAGGCGGGTCGCACCCAGGACGCCTTCAACGACTTCCAGAAGGCGATCCAGCTCGACACGACCGACGCGCGCGCCTACCATAATCGTGGCCTGATCTATCAGAGCCAGGGCCAGCACAAATTCGCCATCGAGGACTTCTCGACGGCCATCTCGCTGGCGCCCGACGCCGCCGAACCCTATAACGGCCGCGGTCTCTCCTATCTGGCGACCAACGACGAAGACAATGCCTTTTCGGACTTCAACATGGCGATCAAGCTCGACGGCAAGAATGCCGAGGCCTGGGCCAACCAGGCGCTGATCTACGAGCGGCGCGGCGACAAGGCCAAGGCGGCGAAATCCTATCGCGAAGCCGTTCACCTTGATCCGACCTACCAGCCGGCCAAGGATGGCCTCGCCCGCGTCAGCTGATATCGATTTCAGCAGGCTTCGCGCCAATCAAGGTGCTTGTCCTTCGCGTCCGAAAGGAGGCGTGGCGCTGACCCGTCAATCCGGCAACCGCGCATTAACTCCGGCAGCAAGCTGTTGGCTCCTGCCTTGATCGCGCCAAGTTTTCAGCGGAACGGTCTACCCACCCAATCCGTTGTTAAGAAGTGATTTGCGAAAGGACCTCCCATGATCAAGAAACTCGCCTGCGCCGCTGCCCTCGCCACGACGGTCTTCGCCGTTGCCCCTGCCAGCGCCGGCAAGCTGCAACTCGGCACGCTCGACTGCACCATTGATGGCGGCACCGGCTACATCGTCGCGTCCAACAAGGGCGTCTCCTGCGTCTTCCGCCCCCACCATCACGGACCGTCGGAGATTTACACGGGCGTCATCTCCAAGATCGGCGTCGATGTCGGCCAGACGCATCAGGGCCAGCTGGTCTGGGCCGTGCTGGCTGCGACCCGCGATCGCGACGGTGGCGATCTCGCCGGCAGCTACTACGGCGTCAACGCCGAGGCGAGCGTCGTGACCGGCGGCGGCGCCAACCTGCTGGTTGGTGGCCTGGACAGCGCCTTCATGCTGGAGCCGCTCAGCGTCCAGGCGCAGACCGGCGTCAACCTTGCCGTGGCTGTGACCTCGCTCCAGCTGATCCACTCGTTCAAGTGATCGCATGGAGCCGTGCGCTCCATGACCCCTCACCCTGCGGCGCGGAACCAGATAGGATGGTTCCGCGCCGTTTGTTTGATTTTGAGGGGACCGCCATGCCGAAGACAGCCATTGCCGCTGCCGTGATCGCCACCGTGTTTGCCGGGGCGGCGCAAGCCCAGGACCAGGGCATAGAGCTCGGTACGCTCGATTGCGCCATAGGCGGCGGCACCGGCTTCATTTTCGGCTCGAGCAAGGATTTGAGCTGCACCTTCAACCCCGCCGACAAGAGCTTCGCGCCGGAAGCCTATTTCGGCGCCGTCAACAAATACGGCCTCGACATCGGCACGACGAAGCAGACGGTCATGCAGTGGATCGTGCTGACGCCGCTGAAGAACATCTATGCGCCGGGCGCGTTGGCCGGCGACTATATCGGCGCCAGCGCGGAGGTGACGGCGGCCGTCGGCGCCGGCGCCAATCTTCTGGTCGGCGGCTCCTCGCAGGCCTTCACCTTGCAGCCACTCAGCCTGCAGACGCAGACCGGCATGAACCTCGCGATCGGCGTCAGCCAGTTCCAGTTGCGCAGCACCGAGAACTGATGCTGCAACAAAGGCCGCCGATCGAAAAGACGGCCGCGCGAACCATCCTCGAGAAACCGCTTGAGCTCAATCGCGGTTGAGGTTTTACAAGCCTGCCCCGAACGCAACAACGCCTTGATGCGGCGCGCAATCCGGCGCTGTCGATGTGCATGGTCCTGCCGGAAACCCGCACTGGCTTCTGGCGTCCTGCGCTGGCGTCGAGATATGGAAGGCGGGGGTGGAAATGACCGAAATCAGCACAAACAGGGTCGACTGGCGCACATTGTGGGCAAGCGGCGACCTGGCGCGCTTTTGCTTCATCAGCCTCGGCATCCTGTTGCACGCCACCAACGAAACGATGGTGGCGACGGTGATGCCGGCCATGGTCGGCGAATTGGCGGGCGTGCAGCTCGTCGGCTGGTCGCTGGCCATCTATGAACTCGGTGCCATTGTTGCCGGCGCAGCGGCCGGACGACTGGTGAGCTATGTTGCCCTGCGCACCAACATGGTGGTCGCCGCGCTGCTTTACGCGGCTGGGGCGCTGATCTGCGCCACCTCACCTTCGATGCAATTGTTCCTTGCCGGCCGCCTGATCGAAGGGCTTGGCGGCGGTGCGCTGGTGTCGCTGGCCTTCGTCTCGGTCGAGCGGCTGTTCTCGCGCGCCATCTGGCCGCAGCTTTTCGGCATCATGTCGGCGATCTGGGGCGTCGCCGCCTTCAGCGGACCGTTGCTCGGCGCGATCATGACCGAGTTGTTGTCATGGCGCTGGGCCTTCGGCATCTTCACCCTCGGCGGCACCGCCATGGCGCTGGCAAGCTTCATCGTGCTCGACACGCCGGAAGCGACGAAACCCAGGACGAGCACAGGCAAGGCGCCGCCCTTCCCGTTCGCGGCCCTTGGCTGTCTTGCCGTCGCCGTGGTGCTGATCGCCTCGGCCGGCGTCGACATCGCCTTGCTGCGCTCCTCGCTGCTGATGGCCCTCGGCCTCATTGGCCTGGTGCTGTTCTTTTACATCGACGCGCTGAAGCCGCGCTCGCGGCTGTTCCCGGCGCGGCTGTTCTCATGGCGCACGCCTGTGGGCGCCGGCATGACCATGGTTGCCGCCTTTTCTGTGGCGACCTGTTCCTTCGGTGTCTACGGGCCGCTGCTGCTGACCAGCCTGCACGACATTCCGCTGCTGACCACCGGCTACATCATTGCCGCCGAATCGATCGCCTGGTCGATCCTGTCGATCCTGGTCGCCAACGCGCCGCCGCAGCGCGAGCGGCTGATCATCATCGGCGGCGCGGTGATGATCGCGGCCGGCATCGCCGGCTTCGCCTATACGATACCCCTGGGCTCCATCCCGCTGATCCTGATCTGTGCCTTGTTGCAAGGCGGCGGCTTCGGCATCGCCTGGCCGTTCCTGACGCGCGTCATCGTCGCCTCCGCCCCGGAGGGCGAGCAGACCATCGCCTCGGCGGCGGTGCCGACCATGCAGCGCATCGGCTATGCCGTGGGTGCCGCACTTGCCGGCATCGTCGCCAATGCCAGCGGTTTTTCGCAAGGTCTGAACCACGACGCAGCGGCGAATGTCGCGTCCTGGCTGTTTCTTGCGTTCGTGCCGCTCGGCATTGTCGGCTGCCTGGCGGCCTTGCGAGTATCCATGCCCCTTGGTCAGCCGCGGGAAGCTATCGGCTAAAACCTGACCTGCTCACTCGACCTCGCGCAGGCGATAGCCGACGCCGGTCTCGGTGGTGATGTAACGCGGCTGGTCGGGGCTCTTCTCGATCTTTTGCCTGAGCTGCCGGACATAGACCCTGAGATACTGCACGTCGGTTGAATCGCCCCAGACCTGCTTCAACAGGAAATGGTGGGTCAGCACCTTGCCGGCGTGCTGCACCAGGATGCGCAGGATATCATATTCCTTCGGCGAGAGTTTTACGTCCTTGCCCTCGACCTTGACGATGCGCTTGACCAGATCGACGCTAAGGTCGCCGGTGTGGAACACCGGTTTTTCACCCTGCTGCTGGAACTTGTGCCGCAACGCCACGCGGATGCGTGCGACCAACTCGTTCATACCGAAGGGTTTGGTGACATAGTCGTCGGCGCCAAGTTCCAGAGCCTGGACGATGCCGGCCTCGTCGGTGCGGCTGGACAGGATGACCACCGGAATGTCGAGACCGTCGTCGCGCCATTTGCGCAGCAGCTCATGGCCGCTCATGCCGGGCAGGCCGAGGTCGAGCAGGACGAGGTCCGGCTTCTCCGCCTCCATCAGTTCGATCGCCACCTTGGCGTTCGGCGCCTCGCTGATCACGTAGCCCTGGCTGCCGAGCCCGACGCGAAGCAGCTTGCGGATCGGCGGCTCGTCATCGACGACCAGTATCCTGACGTTCGAGTTTGTCATGCCAAGTCACCCAGATCGTCCGTATTCGAGGCGTCGAAATTGGGCGGGTTCGCCGGCTTCGGCATCTTGATAGTGAAGACCGCGCCCGAACGATCGGTTCGGTTTGCCGCCGTGATCGTGCCACCCATCGCCTCGATGAAGCCACGGCAGATCGACAGCCCGAGCCCGGTGCCGGCACGGACCTGATCGCGCTTGCGCACCCGGTAAAAGGTGTCGAAAATCCGCTCCAGATCTCCAGGGGGAATGCCCGGCCCTTCATCCATGATCTGCAGGAGGACGGAGCCGTTGTCGGTCCAGCCCTGCACGCGGATCGTCGAACCGGCCGGCGCATATTTCGCCGCATTGTCGAGGAGATTGAACAGCGCCTGCTCGAACAGGACGGGGTCGACCTTCAGCATCGGCAAATCTGATGGGATGTCGGTCTCGGTGTTGTGCTCGGCAATGATTTTCCTGGCTCTCTGCAAGGCAGAGCCGACGATGTCACCGACATAGTGGAAGGCGTAGTTCGGCTCCATTGCGCCGGACTCTATCTTGGTCATGTCGAGCAGATTGGCGATGAAGCGGTTCAATCGCTCGGATTCATCGAGCACGGTCGTCAGCAGTTCTGCCCGGTCATGTTCGGGAAGTGCCGGTGCGAATTCCCTCAGCGTGCCGGCCGCGCCCATGATGGCGGCGAGCGGCGTCTTCAAATCATGCGAGATGGAGGTAAGCAGCGCCGAGCGCAGCCGGTCCGCCTCGGCTGCGAGCTTGGCGCGGTCGACGTCGGCGACCAGTTGAATACGCTCGATGGCGACCGCTGCCTGGTCGGCCAGCGCATCGAGCAGGCGCTGCTGCTCGGGCGTCAGCAGCGGCCCCTGCTTGTCATTGTCGAGGCCGACGACACCGATTGCCGTACGCCCCGTCCGCAAGGGCAAATAGAGCCGCTTGGCGCCGGGAAGCGTGTCGGCGCCGCGACCCGCGGCACGGTTGTGTTCCCAGGCCCAGCGGGCGGCGGCGATGTCGGCCTCGGCTAGCGTGTCGTCGGGCGGATAGCCGGCCTTGACGGTGATCGTTCCGTCTTCCGGCAGAAGAAGCACCACCCGCAGCTTCAGCATCGAGGCGATCTGGAAGGCGGTGGCCCAGAGGACGTCGTCGAGCGTGCCGGCACCGGCTAGCTTCTTTGAAAAAAGGTAGATGTCCTCGGTCGCCCGCGCCCGTGAGCGGGCAGCGACAGCCTGCCGCTGCACGCGCGCCGTCAGATTGCTGGCAATTACCGCAACGACGAGGAACACGCCAAGTGCAACAATGCTTTCCGGATCCCGGATGGTCAGCGTGTAGCGCGGCTCCAGGAAGAAATAGTTGAACGCAAGGGCGCTGACGAAACAGGCATACAGAGCCGGCCAGAGCCCGCCAGTCACCGCCGATGCCAGCACCGCGATGAGAAAGATGATCGCCAGATTGCGGACGTCGAGAAACTGATCGAGAAGGACGGCAAAGGCGAGCGAGCCCATGAGATAGGCCGTGGCCAGAAGATAAGGCCAGATTTGGAACTGCCACTGCTCGTCCGCCGTCCTGACGCTCTTCAACGCCGTCTCTGTGTTGCGTTCGGTTCCCGAAATGACATGGACGCTAATGTCGCCGGCATTGCGGATGAGATCGTAGGTGAGCGAGCCTTCGATCAATTCGCGCCAGCGCGACCGGGTCGGCCTGCCGACCACGATATGGGTGAAATTGTTCGCCGTCGCATAACGCACGATGTCCTGCGCCACATTCTGACCCGGAATGGTGGTCACCTCGGCACCAAGCTGTTGGGCAAGGCGCAGGTTCGTCGCCAGCCGGTCCTTGTCGTCCTCGGGCATGCTGGCCGAACGAGTGCTATCGACGTGCAGCGCCGTCCACGGCGCACGCAGCCGGTCGGCCAGCCTGCGTGCATAGCGCACGCGGGCCGCTCCTCCCGGGCGCGCGTCCAGGCAGACCAGAACCCTTTCCCCCGCTGCCCACGGTCCGGGAATGGCGTGCGCCTGCATGTGGATCAGCAGTTGGTCATCGACGCGCTGCGCGGTGCGGCGCAGCGCCAGCTCCCTGAGCGCCGTCAGATTGCCCGGCGAGAAATAGTTCTCGATCGCGCGCTGGGCGGTGTTGGGAAAATAGACCTTGCCTTCCTCGAGCCGCTTGATCAGGTCGTCGGGGGTGAGATCGATGATCTCGACATCGTCGGCCTGGTCGATGATGGAATCGGGAACCGTCTCGCGGACCCTGACCTTGGTGATCTGGGCGACGACATCGTTCAGGCTTTCGACATGCTGGATGTTGAGCGTCGTGTAGACGTCGATGCCTTGCGTCAGGATTTCCTGGACGTCGAGATAGCGCTTGGGGTGGCGGCTGCCAGGGGCATTGGTATGGGCGAGCTCGTCGACGAGAACCAATGCCGGGCGCCGGGCAATGATGGCGTCGATATCCATCTCGTCGAGGATACGCCCCTTGTAGTCGACCTTGCGGCGGGGAATGACCTCATATCCCTCGACCAGAGCCAGTGTTTCCTTGCGGCCATGCGTCTCGACGACACCGATCACCACATCCACGCCGTCGGCCAGCCTAGCGCGGCCCGACATCAGCATCTCGTAGGTCTTGCCGACGCCCGGTGCTGCGCCCAGGAATATGCGCAGGCGGCCTCGCGCCTCCCGCTCGGCATGATCAAGCAGTGCGTCGGGAGAAGGTCTGGTGTCGTTGCTTCTGTCGTCCGGCATCGGAATCGATCATGGATGGCGCCGGGGATACTGTCGATCCCCGGCCCGCACCATTCACTATTTCGCGGCGTCCAGCGCAAGGTTGAGACCGAGCACATTGACCACCGGCTCGCCCATGAAGCCGAGCTCCCTGCCCTCGACCTGGCTATCGACAAGCGCCTTGATCTTGGCCTCGTCGATACCCCTGGCTTTGGCCACCCGGGCGACCTGGAAATAGGCGGCTTCCGGGCTGATATCAGGATCGAGGCCGCTGCCGGAGGTCGTCACCAGGTCCATCGGAACAGGCTGGTTCGGGTTTTCCGCTTTCAACTTCTCGGCGTCGCCCTTGATGCGATCGATCAGCTTGGGATTGGTTGGGCCGAGGTTGCTGCCGCTCGAGGCGGCGGCGTTGTAGCCGTCGCCGGCAGCCGAGGGGCGACCATGGAAATAACGGTCGCTGGCAAAGCCCTGGCCGATCAGTTCGGAGCCGATGACCTTGCCGTCCTTCTCGATCAAGCTGCCATTGGCCTGACGCGGGAACAGGGCCTGGGCGATGCCGGTCATGCCGATCGGATAGATCAGGCCGGTCAGCACCGTGAAGAAGACGATCATGATGATCGCGGGTCTTATCTGGGTGAGCATGGACGTGTTCCTTAAGCGAGGCCGAGGGCGGTGACGATCATGTCGATCGCCTTGATGCCGACGAAGGGGACGATGATGCCGCCGAGGCCGTAGACGAGCAGGTTGCGACGGAGCAGCGCGCCGGCGCCGATGGCACGATATTTGACGCCTTTCAGCGACAGCGGGATCAGCGCGATGATGATCAGTGCGTTGAAGATAATGGCCGACAGTATGGCGCTCTGCGGCGTCGCCAGATGCATGATGTTGAGCGCCTGCAACGGGCCGGTGGTCTGTCCCGGCGCGACGTAGAAGACGGCGAACATCGCCGGGATGATGGCGAAATACTTGGCCACGTCGTTGGCGATGGAGAAAGTGGTCAGCGAGCCTCGGGTCATCAGCAGCGCCTTGCCGATTTCGACGATCTCGATCAACTTGGTTGGATCGCTGTCGAGGTCGATCATGTTGCCGGCCTCGCGGGCTGCCACCGTGCCGGTGTTCATGGCGACACCGACATCGGCCTGGGCAAGAGCCGGCGCATCGTTGGTGCCGTCGCCGCACATGGCGACCAGCTTACCCTTGGCCTGCTCGTCGCGGATCAGCTTCAGCTTGTCCTCCGGCGTCGCCTGGGCGAGGAAGTCGTCAACGCCGGCTTCCGCGGCAATGGCTGCCGCCGTCATCGGGTTATCGCCGGTGATCATCACCGTGCGGATGCCCATGCGGCGCAGTTCGGTGAAGCGTTCGCTGATGCCGCCCTTGACGATGTCCTTGAGGTGGATGACGCCGAGCAGGCGCCCGTCGCGTTCGACCGCCAGCGGCGTGCCGCCGGACTTGGCGATCTCGTCGGCGATGGCCTGGAGGTCGCGGACGGCTTCACTGCTTGGGCGCGTGCCATGAGAGGCGGTTGTTGACTGGTTGACATGGGCGAGCACCGAATCGACGGCGCCCTTGCGCACCGATGAACCATCGATATCGACGCCGCTCATGCGGGTTTGCGCGGTGAAGGGCACGAAAGTGGCGTGCAGCGTTGCCATGTCGCGGGCGCGGATGGCGTATTTCTCCTTGGCCAGAACGACGATCGAACGGCCTTCCGGCGTTTCGTCGGCCAGCGAGGCTAGCTGGGCGGCGTCGGCCAGTTCCTGCTCGGTGACACCCTTGACCGGGCGAAACTGCGTCGCCTGGCGATTGCCGAGCGTGATCGTGCCGGTCTTGTCAAGCAGCAGCGTATCGACGTCGCCGGCCGCCTCGACGGCTCGGCCCGACATCGCCAGCACGTTGAAGCGCACCAGGCGGTCCATGCCGGCGATGCCGATGGCCGACAGCAGCGCACCGATCGTCGTCGGAATCAGGGTCACGAACAGGGCGACCAGCACGGTCACCGAGATATAGCCACCCGAATAGGAGGCGAAGCTCGGGATCGTTGCGGTGGCCAGCACGAAGATCAGCGTCATGCCGACGAGCAGGATGTTGAGCGCGATCTCGTTCGGCGTCTTCTGGCGTTCGGCGCCTTCGACCAGCGAAATCATGCGGTCGAGGAAGGTGTGGCCGGAAGCCGCGGTGATGCGCACGCGGATCCAGTCGGACAGCACTTGGGTGCCGCCGGTGACCGCCGAACGGTCGCCGCCGGATTCGCGGATGACCGGCGCGGATTCGCCTGTGATAGCCGCTTCGTTGACCGAGGCAACGCCTTCGATCACTTCGCCGTCGGACGGAATGATGTCGCCGGCTTCGACCAGCACGGCGTCGCCGACCTTGAGGCTGGTGCCGGGCACGAGTTTGTATTTGGTGCGGTCTTCACCCGTCAAAAGCTTGGCCGGGGTCTCGGTGCGTGCCTTGCGCAGCGAGTCGGCCTGCGCCTTGCCGCGCCCTTCAGCGACGGCTTCGGCGAAGTTGGCGAACAGCACGGTGAACCACAGCCAGATGATGATCTGCAGCGTGAATTTGAAATCGCCGCCGCCGGTGATCAGATCCCTGACGAACAGGACGGTCGTCAGCGCCGAGACGACGGCGACGACGAACATCACCGGATTCTTGATCAGGGTACGCGGGTTCAATTTCTTGAAGGCGCCGCCGATGGCGGGCCACAAGATGCTAGCATCCATGATGCTGGCGGATTTGGACTGGCTCATTTGATGGCTCCAGTATCGGTGTTGGTGGATGGCACCGATCGATCGGATGCCGAAAAGGGCGGGCCGTAGGCCAGCAGCCAGATCACGATCATGACTGCCGCGATGCCCAGGAATGTGGATACGCTCGGGAAGGGAGGGGGATCCGCCTCCCCCTCATTGTCGGCCTTGGGCCTAGCCTTGCGACGCATGGTGTTGAACCAGGACATGGCGGTATCAGAAGGTCTGCCCATGGATCATCGCCAGATGTTCGACGATCGGTCCGATCGCCAATGCCGGGAAGAAGGTGAGGCCGACGACGATGAGGATGACGCCGACCAGCAGACCGACGAACAGCGGGCCATCGGTCGGGAAGGTGCCGGCGGAGGCCGGAACCGTCTTCTTCGCCACCAGCGAGCCGGCGATGGCCAGCGCCGGAATGATGACCAGGAAGCGACCCATCAGCATGGTGATGCCGAGCGTTATGTTGTACCAGGGCGTGTTGCCGCTGAGGCCGCCAAAGGCCGAGCCGTTGTTCGCCGCCGCCGAGGTGTAGGCGTAGAGTACCTCGGAGAAGCCATGCGGGCCGCCATTGGCGATCGACGCCACAGCGCTTGGCAGAACCACCGCAATGGCCGTGAATGTCAGCATCGCCAGCGGCAGGCACAGGATTGCCAGCATTGCCATCTTGACCTCCTTGGCCTCGATCTTCTTGCCAAGATATTCGGGTGTGCGGCCAACCATCAGGCCGGCAACGAAGACCGCGACCACGATGAACATCAGGATGCCGTAGAAACCGGCGCCGACGCCGCCGACGATGACTTCGCCGAGTTGCATGTTGATCATCGGGATGAAGCCGCCGAGTGCCGTGAAGCTGTCATGCAT
>NZ_RZQG01001099.1:0-1768 GCF_003998635.1 Mesorhizobium sp. M7D.F.Ca.US.004.03.1.1 | reverse complement strand
CGTCTGTTTTACGAATCTGGCTCAGAATATCCGCCGCTGAAGCATCGTAGAGCGCTTTGGCGAGTTCGACCCGAGGGCGGACGGACAGTTCCGCTGCCACCAGCCGCCAGGTGTCGCGGGTGCGCAGCGCCGGCGACACCAGCGCTAGCTCCGGCAGCCAGTTGCGCGCCGCAAGCTCACGGCCCATCAATTGGGCTGCTTTCAGTCCGCGCTCGGCCAGCGGGCGGTCGAAATCATCGAGATCAGGGTCGTCCCAGCTCGATTTGGCGTGGCGAAGCAGGAGAAGCTGTTTCATCGTCACGCTCTCGACTCACGGCGTGATGCGCGCCAGATGCTCGAGGTCGGCTTCCTCACGCAGCGGGTCGGGGGCCATCACCACCGAGGTGCTGTTGTCGGCATCGTCGGCAAAGTGGGCAAGCACGGTGCGGCCGGCCTCCATGCGCGCCTTGCCTTCGGCGACCAGCCCCAGCGCCAGCGGATAGAGCCGGTGTTCGGTCTTCAGCACACGGGCAGCCAATGCATCCACAGTGTCGCCAACCATCACCGGCACGGCCGCCTGGGCGATGATCGGGCCGTCATCCATCTCGGAAGTGACGAAATGCACGGTACAGCCATGGATACGCATGCCGGCGGCCAGCGCGCGTGCATGGGTGTCGAGCCCCCTGAAAGCCGGCAGCAGGGCAGGGTGGATGTTGATCATGCGGCCCTGCCATTTCTGAACGAAGCCGGGGGTGAGGATGCGCATGTAGCCGGCCAGCGCCACGATCTCGGCATTGAATGCCGTGAGCGCTGCGTCGATCGCGGCATCATGCACCTGCTTGCTGCCATGGTCGGCACGCGAGATGACCTGTGTGGCGATGCCGCGCGCCCTGGCGATGCCGAGGCCGGCGGCGTCCGCCTTGTCGGAAATAACGCCGACGATCTCGGCCGGGAAAGCCGGGTCGCTGGCCGCCGCGATCAGCGCGGTCATGTTGGAGCCGCGCCCCGAGATCAGGACAACAGCGCGTTTCCTCTGCGCGCTCATAGGCCGATCGAGCCCCGATAGATGACGCCGGCATCCCTGCGCGGCACGATGCGGCCGATCGGCGTCACCGTCTCGCCGGCCTCCTGCAGCACGGCCGCGACCTGTGCTGCCTGGCCGGACGCGACCGCCAAAATCATGCCGATACCGCAATTGAAGGTGCGCATCATCTCTTCCGGCGCCACGCCGCCGGTCTTGGCCAGCCACGAGAACACGGGCGGGACGTCGATCGCCTCGAGGTCGAGCTCGGCCGAAAAATCCTTGGGCAGCACGCGCGGAATGTTTTCCGGGAAGCCGCCGCCGGTGATGTGGGCGAGCGCCTTGATGCCATGCGTGTTGCGGATCGCCTTGAGGATCGACTTGACGTAGATGCGGGTCGGCTCGAGCAGCGCCTCGGCGAGCGTCGCCTCGTCGTTGAACGGCGCCGGATCGCCCCAGGCCAGGCCGCTGACGGCAACGATGCGGCGCACCAGCGAAAAACCGTTCGAATGCAGGCCCGAAGAAGCCAGGCCTAGCAGCACGTCGCCCTCGACGATGTCGTCGGTGGGCAAGAGCTGGCCGCGTTCTGCAGCACCCACGGCAAAGCCGGCAAGGTCGTAGTCGTTGCCGTGATACATGCCGGGCATCTCAGCCGTCTCGCCGCCGATCAGCGCGCAGCCGGCCTTGCGGCAGCCCTCGGCAATGCCGCCGACGATCGCGGCACCCTGGTCGGGATCGAGCTTGCCGGTGGCGAAATAGTCGAGGAAG
>NZ_RZQG01001098.1:0-1773 GCF_003998635.1 Mesorhizobium sp. M7D.F.Ca.US.004.03.1.1 | reverse complement strand
CCGATCTTCCGGCCGCACAACACGGCGCTCGTCGCCGCCACCGCCAGGCAAATTGAAAAGGCACTCGCCGAACAACAGCAGGAGCAGCGCACGCGTCTGCTCGAAGCCTTCATTTCCTCGGCACCCAGCTACCGCCGGAAAGACGGGTTGGTGATCGTCGATCATCGTGGCCGCGCGATCTTCTGCAACAATGTACCCAATGGCGACACGACCGAGATGATGGACGGCCCGATGGAACCAGGGCGTGGTCGCTGGCTGATGAACCTGCCGGCCTCCGGCTCCGACACCGATCTCGCCAACGCACTGCCGGCGCATCTGCGATCCTGCCATGTCACGCCGCTGAAGCTTGATGGCGATCTTCGTGGCGCGGCTCTGGTGTTTCCCTCGGTGCCGGCCGTCTCGAGCATGACGGTGATCCGCCGGGAGGAGAACAAGCACCTGCGGACAGCCGCGGCGATGATCGTCGGCGAAAGCGAAAAATTGCTGGCTGCCGTCGATGTCGCCTCCCGGGTGGCCGGGTCGAAGGGTGTCACCTCGTTGCTAATAGAAGGCGAAACGGGTGTCGGAAAAGAGTTGTTTGCACGGCTTGTCCATGCCGGCAGCCGGCGCATCGAAAACGATCCGTTCATCGCCATGAACTGCGGTGCAATCACCAAGGAACTGTTCGGCAGCGAATTGTTTGGCCATGTCGCCGGCGCCTTCACCGGCGCTTCGCGTGACGGCAAGCCGGGCATCTTCGAACTCGCCAATGGCGGCGTGCTCAGCCTAGACGAAATCGGCGAGTTGCCGCTCGAAATCCAGCCCTTCCTGTTGCGTGTCCTCGAGGAGCGCGTGGTCCACCGCATCGGCGACTCCAGAGGTCGGCCGGTGGACGTGCGGCTGGTCGCCTCGACCAATCGCGACCTCAAGCAGGAAGTCGCGGCCGGGCGCTTCCGCAGCGATCTCTACTACCGCATCGGCGCGGTCTCGATTCATGTCCCGGCTTTGCGCGATCGCGGCGACGACGTGTTGTTGCTGATCGAGCATTTCAATCGTCAGATCGCGAAGTTGGCAGGCAATGATCCGCTGGAGTTTTCAAACGACGCGCTCGATGCGCTGCTTGCCTATCGCTGGCCAGGAAATGTGCGTGAACTGAAGAACCTGGTCGAGCGCCTGCACATACTGACGCGCGGCAACACGATCGAACTGCAGGATCTTCCTGGCGAAATCAACGCGGGCAATCGCAACACCTTGGCCATGCATGGCGACCATCCCACAGCCATGCTCGAAGCGCCCGTATGTACATTCGAGGATGCGGAACGCCAGGCGATCAAGAATGCGCTTGCCGCGGAGGGCGGCAATCTCAGCAAGGTTGCGCTCAGACTCGGCATTTCGCGGCCGACGCTTTATCGCAAGCTCGGCCAATACGGCATCCGGCGCGGTTTCATCTGACACGCGGCACAAAAGAAACCCATGGCATTTGAGCCATGGGTTGGGGAGTTGTGGCCGATAAGATCAGTCTGCTGGCCGGCTTCCACGCGCAATCCGGCCGGATGCCTCAGGGCACGATGACGCCACGCCCGGTGAACCGACGGTTCTTGAAATCGTCGAGGGCGGTGTTGATGCTGGCGAGATTATATTCGGTGTAATGCATCTTCACCTTGCCGTCGGCGTTGAGCTCCATCAGTTCGACAAGCTCGGTGAAATTGCCTACCAGGCTGCCGCCGATGTTGATCTCCTCGATGACGAGATGTGCGGTCGGCACGTTTATGTTGCCGCCATAGCCGACGACGA
>NZ_RZQG01001097.1:0-1774 GCF_003998635.1 Mesorhizobium sp. M7D.F.Ca.US.004.03.1.1 | reverse complement strand
TTGTAATGCACCTCGTCATGAACGAACCGGTGCAGGTGCCGCCAATCCTGATTGTTGAGGCAAGCGATGTAGCCGAGATAGGTGTCGGTAAGATCGGTGTCGGTCACGGCGATTGCTCCGGTGCTGATGCCTGGTCTCGAACCTGTGGTTCGCGCGAACAGGAAGATAGAACGACCGACGATTCATTCCAGATGGGTTGCGCTCTATCGGCGGCAACGCAGAGGGCGGCCGGCAGCCGCCAGCCGACCTCCGGGTCACGCCCGGCTAGAACATACCGCGATCGTTGCTGCGCTGGTCGTCTTCCACCAGATGCGGCTGATAGATTCCCGCTCGCGCCGTTCGCCGCCAGGGCCGGGCCGGGTCTGCCGGATTGTTGTCGATATCGGCGACGGCAATCGCGGCGGTTCCATCGGCTGGACATTGCGCCGCCCAGCGGCCACCGGGGGCAACGATCCCCGAAGGCGCGGTCAGGCTGTGTTGCGCGGGGAGAGAGAAACTCGCCCAGTAATTGTTGCTTGCCGCGTGTCCCTGCATCTCGACGGCGAAGGCCGGACCATCGGCGGCAGTGATTGTCGAGAACAGGACGCAGTCGACATCTAGCCTCTCATAGTCGATGAAAATCTCGGGAAAGTGCGCTTCCATGCCGAGCGTGCAGCCGAAGCGGAGCCCGTCGACCTCGAACGTCATGGGGATCGAACCCGGCGTGTACATGAAGGAGATCTTGGTGTTCGACAGCATGCGCTCGTCATAGCGCGTCACCAGCTCGCCGCGATCGGAGACGACATAGAGGCTGTTGTGCGGCCGACGCGGTCCGCTCAGCCGATGCACCGAACCGAAGACCGTCCACAGCCCAAGCTCGCGCGCAAGCGCTGTCGTCGCCTCCAGTTCCTCGCGCAGGACAGCCCATTCGAACCGGCTCCAATCGGCAGGCCCGATATGTTCGCGGCCCCTGGCCGACATGATGCGTTTGTTGGGGGAGCAGGTCGCGCCTTCGGGAAAGTGCAGCAGTCTCGCGCCCGCCTGCCGCGCCTCTCGCATCAGGCGTCGCATCTCCAGCCCGCTGTCGCGCAGCGCGCCGATGTTGGTGGGGTCATCATGGACGGTGCTTTGCGCCACGGCCAATCGCACCGATCTCACTTCGGTCGCCGGATCGTTCGGCGCACCGCGGTGAAAATGCCTGAGAGCAGCCGTATAGGATTCGCCTGTCCTGGCAGCGCGAGCCCGCACACGGCGTTTGAAATTTGTATTTTGCGTCATTGTCATGGCCTTTCACGTCCCGGATGGGGTTCCCCAGCAACCACATCCGAAACGGTCGGACCAAGACAGCGGCCTGAGACTGGAAAGCCCCTTTGCCTCCGTTGAAAGGCCGTGCTGGGGACGGTCCCTGGAGGTTCGGCGCAGGCCACGCCGTGGAGAATGATGCCGATGCTGTCCTGCTTCGTCAACCGGGCAGGCAACCGATGCTGACCGGTCGAAAGGCTCACATCTAATCCCGGTAGCGCAGCGCGTCGACCAGCAGCGAGAAGGCTGGCGTCGCCTGCCGGCGGCTGGGGTAATAGAGATGGTAGCCGGGGAAGGGCGCGCACCAGTCGGCGAGCACCCGCACCAGCCGGCCGTCGGCCAGATAGGCTGTCACCTGGTCGTCGGGCATATAGGCGAGCCCCAATCCGGCGAGCACGGCATTCATGCGCAGTGCGGCTGTGTTGAACACCAGCTGGCCTTCGACCCGCACCTTCAGCTCGCGCCCGGCCTTCTCGAACTCCCACGCATAGAG
>NZ_RZQG01001096.1:0-1776 GCF_003998635.1 Mesorhizobium sp. M7D.F.Ca.US.004.03.1.1 | reverse complement strand
CCTTCGTCAAGCGCGACGGCAGCTTTGGCGCCGCCGTCCTGTCCGAGGCTGGCAAGGTCCTGCACGCGATCGACCTGCCTGATCGCGGCCATGACGTCACCTTCGATCCGGTGTCGAGGCGTTCGGTGGTCTTCGCGCGTCAGCCCGGTACCTTCGCCGTGGTCTTCGATCATTCGGGTCGTGCCGCGCCGCTGACCATCGCCAGCATCGCCGGCCGGCATTTCTTCGGCCATGGCGTGTTCTCGCCCGATGGCGCGCTGCTTTACGCCACCGAAAACGACTTCGACAATGCTGCTGGCGTCGTAGGCGTCTACGATTCGCGGGCGAAATTCAGCCGTGTCGGCGAGTTCCCGACCTATGGCATGGGTCCGCACGAGCTTCTGCTCCTGGGCGACGGCAGGACGATCGCTGTTGCCAATGGCGGTATCGAGACCCATCCGGATTACGGCCGCGCCGAGCTCAACATCGCCACCATGAAGCCGTCCTACGTGTTGATCGACCGCGTTACCGGCGACCTCATCGAGAAACACGAATTGCCGGCCGCACTGCACCAATTGTCGATCCGCCATATGGACACCGACCCGTCCGGCACCGTCTGGTTTGGCTGCCAGTACAGAGGCCCGGGCACCGATCGTCCGCTGCTGGTCGGCCGCGCCACGCGCGGCAAGGAGTTGCAGCTGCTCGACATGCCGCGGGACGTGCTGTCCGGCTTCCGCAACTATATCGGCTCGGTCGCCGCCAATCCGGCTGCCGGCACCGTCGCCGTCTCCTCGCCGGAAGGCAATTCGCTTGTCGTGATCGATTCGGCCAGTGGCCGGGTCGTCGCGAACAGCGCGCTGGTCGAGGTCTGCGGCGTGGCGCCCGACGGAACCGGGTTCATGGCGACGACGGGCGCCGGCGAGATCATCGAGGGCAGCGGCACGACACGCTCCGAACCGGACTATGTCTGGGACAACCACATGCTGCGCATCGAGCAGGTCTGACAGTTCGCCAGCCGAAGCGAAGCCGCTTAACGAATTATGCACTATCCCCTTGCGGTGGCGGGCCGTGGCGGGCACAGGGGATTGCTTCTCGAACTGGTCGCTTCATGAAATTGCTTGCCATCGACTGTGCCGCCAATCTCTGCGCCGCTTGCGTCTATGACGCGAAGGCGAAGCAGGAGCTTGGCCGTTCGGTGCTCGATCTCGGCAAGGGCCATGCCGAGCAGCTGATGGCGGTCATCGCCGAAGCGCTGAAGGCAAGTGCAACCGACTATGCAGGTCTTGGCGCCATTGCCGTGTCTGTCGGCCCCGGTTCTTTCACCGGTCTGCGCGTCGGCGTCTCGACCGCGCGCGGCTTGGCGCTGGCGCTGAAGATTCCGGCGATCGGGGTGACGACGCTCGAGGCGCTGGCCGCTGAAGCAGCAGCGGCATTTCCCGGTCGCACCGTGTTGGCGGCGCTAGATGCCGGGCGTGAGGAAATCCACGCGGCTTTTTACGATGAAATGTCGGTTTTGACTTACGGTCCGGCGGTGGCCACGCTGGCAGAAGCCGTGGCGATGGCGACGGAGGGTTCTTCGGTGCTTGCCGGTACCGCAGCAGCGCTAATTACCGCATCGGCCGGGCGCCCCTTCGATATCGGGCCTCAGACGGCAACTGCTGACATTGTCACCTACGCCCGTCTGGCGGCCGCCAAGGGCGAGAGCGAAAGGCCGAAACCCCTTTATCTGCGCGGCGCGGACGCCAAGCCGCAGGCAGGGTTCATTCTATCAAGGCAAGAAAGATAAATGCGCATACC
>NZ_RZQG01001095.1:0-1782 GCF_003998635.1 Mesorhizobium sp. M7D.F.Ca.US.004.03.1.1 | reverse complement strand
GTGCGCGACTGCATCACCGCCGCCGCCAGTTCGGCGACCGGTGATTTCCGCACCACCTCGACGAATTCGGGGATGCGCTCCCAGTTGCAATAGTCGTCGAAGAAACTGCCGCGACCGTTGGCGATGTCGGACGCGGTTTCGCTGCGGTTCTGCATGTTGCGCTCGATGCCGGCGGCAATCGTGTCGACCCAGCCCTTGAAGGCGCCGCGAATGCAGACAGCACCGTCACGCTGATAGTCGGCGATGGTGCCCGCATCGATCATGGAGGCGTTGGAAGTGTGGGTGGCAGCTTGGGAAGCCATGGCGTTCTCCTCTTGGAATGAACCGACTATCGCAACCCTCATTCATTCAGTAAAATAATAACTTTCCATCCAGCACATAGAGTTTCCTTATGAATGTGACCCTCACGCAGTTGCGCTATCTGGTCGCCGTGGCGCGTCATGGCAGCGTCACCGGCGCGGCCAAGGTGCTGAACGTTTCGCAGCCGTCGATCTCGGTGGCCATTGACGCCGTCGAAAAGAATTTCGGCCAGAAACTGTTTGTTCGCCAGCGGGGAAGCGGCGTGTCGCCGACATCGTTCGGCCGCGCCGTCGTGGCCAAGGCAAGACAGGTTCTCACCGAAACGGAGGAACTCATCGGCCTGGGCTCAAGCAAATCGGCTGTCAGCGGAGAACTGGTGCTAGGATGCTTCGAGGATCTGGCGCCGTTCTTCGCGCCGGCCCTGCTGCGCGCCTTCTCCGAACGCTATCCAGCCGTCAAGGTCGTCGTCCGCGACGAAACCTTCGAGACGCTTGGGCGGCGGCTCGGCGATGCGGCCATCGATCTCGGCCTCACCTATGACCTCAGCCTGCCGACGCATTTCGCCCGCATCCTGCTGCGCGAACTTCGCCCGCATGCGTTGTTGCCGGCAGGCCATGCCCTGGCCGACCGCCCAACAGTCAGCCTTGCCGATCTGGCCGCCTATCCGCTGATCACCACGGACCAGCCGCACAGCTGGCAGCACATGCTCGACCTGTTTCGCAGCCGCGGCCTTTCGCCTGTGGCCGACACGACGACAAGCTCGTTCGAACTGCAGCGCTCCATGGTCGCCAACGGCTTCGGCGTCGCGGTCAGCTATACCCGCCCGCACGGTGACCGGAGCTATGACGGCCTGCCGCTCATCTGCAAGCCACTGTCGGATCCGCTGCCCATGCAGCGGATCTTGCTCACCTACGACACGCATCAGCGTGTGTCGAATGCGGCGCTGTCCTTCATCGACGTGGCCAAGGGTTGGTTCGCCACCCGCGACATCTTTGCCTCGTGAAAGGCTGACGGTCGCCGCTTCTCCGCTTGCCGCTTGACGGTTTCCGCCGCTGCTGCCACTCCATGGACATGGAACCTATCCAATCGAAAGCGGCCCAGGGCCGTGTCGCCGATGCGCCGAACGGCCACTGGGTCTATCGCGTGCTGCCGCGCTCGGTATGGCCCTATGCGCAGCTCGCCCGGTGGGACAGGCCGATCGGCTGGCAGTTGCTGCTGTGGCCCTGCTGGTGGTCGGCTGCCCTTGCGGCGAGCGCCTATCCGCGTCCCGGCGACCCGCTGCTCTCGCTGCTGCCGGCGCCCTGGTATCTCGTGCTGTTCCTGGCCAGCGCCATCGCCATGCGCGGCGCAGGCTGCACCTACAACGACCTCGTCGACGAGGACATCGACAATCAGGTCGAGCGCACGCGCTCGCGGCCGCTGCCGTCCGGCAAGGCCACGCGCCGGCGGGCATGGGTTTTTATTGCCCTGCAGGCCCTGGTC
>NZ_RZQG01001094.1:0-1783 GCF_003998635.1 Mesorhizobium sp. M7D.F.Ca.US.004.03.1.1 | reverse complement strand
AAGCGACAGCAATGACAACCCCGCAACCCGGGAGGGGGCATTGTCATTGGCCGTTGCCGAAGGCGGCAAGACGGCTCGTTGCGTTTCGGGTTCAGGCGTTGCCTTTCTTGCCACGACCGTTGCCAACGCCGCTTCTTCCCCCGTCTCGAGCTGGGCAAGATAGGCCTCGACGATGCCAGCCGAGGCGATCTGCTGCGATTTGATGACCATCGGCGCCGCCGGCAAAGCCAACAATGCCGGTGCTGCTTGTTGCGCAAGCATGGACGGCGCAGGCGGTTGGACCAGAGCCTTGACCAGTGCCGCCATGACTGGATCGGCCTTTGCCAACGGCACGGCTTGCGGCGTCATCGCTTCCCTGGACAAGGCGGCAAGGCGAGTGGAGGAAATGTCCATAGTGCCCCGACTTCAGCATTTTTCTCCCCAACAATAGGGGGTCAGCATTGTCTCAGGCTTGTCGCATGCTTGACCTCGCCGGGAATTTATGGCGATGAAATCCCCATGAACCTCGGCGTCCCTGCATGATGAACCGTTTCGAAGGCCCCGGCGGCAAGGAAGCCCGCATCCGTTACCTCGATGGCGACTTCCAGGTTACCAGCCCCGGCGCATTTGTGCGCTGCGCGGTGACAGGCGAAAGCATTCCGCTCGACGAGTTGAAATACTGGAGCGTTGCCAGGCAAGAGCCTTACGTCAACGCCACCGCATCGCTGCGCCGCGAAATCGAGGTGCATCCGGAGCTGCGTAAGCGGGGCTAGTTGTTTTGACGCAATTCCGGACGGAAAACCGTTTCACACTTTTCTTGGAATTGCTTTAGCCCTTCAGCTTACGCTGGCGCCAGGCATCGAGCGTTTCGCCGATGATGCGCTCTGGAACATTGTCGAGCTCGAAAACCGTGTCGATCTCCAGCACCTCGAGCCGATCGAGAAAGTCCTGTGAGGCGCCGTGACGCAGCCGGGCGGCGTCCTTGGCGGTGGTGATGAGGCCGAGGCCTTCAGCACTTGCGGTCGCCGCCAGCTCGGCAAGTTCGTCCTCACCATAGAAATGATGGTCCGGAAACGGCCGCGTCAACGCCAGCTCGCCGCCCGCCTCGCGCACCGTGTCGAAGAATTTCTCGGGATGGCCGATACCGGCGAAGGCGAGGAACCGCTTGCCGGCAAGCCCTGCCTTACCGCTTGGCTCGGTGTGGGCCTCGAAGATCGGCCGGCCGGCGCGTGCCGCCTGGCGGACCACGGCGTCGGCCGCGGTGCCCTCGCCCATCTTCAACAGCCCGCTGGTGAAAACCAGTTGGTCGACGACCCTGGCCCGGAGCGGACCGCCCGGAATGACGCGGCCATTGCCGATCCCGTAGCGCGCATCGACGACGACCAGCGCGTAGTCGATGTGGATGCGGGCGCTCTGGAATCCATCGTCCATGATCAGGAAATCGCAGCCATGCCGTTCCAGCAGCAGCCGGGCGCCGGCGGCGCGGTTCGGCGTCACCGCCACCGGCGCGTGTTCGGCGAGGAGCAGCGGCTCGTCGCCGACATGCCTGGCGCTGTCATGATGGGCATCGACAACATGCGGCTCGGCGAACGAGCCGCCATGACCGCGCGACAGGAAGCCCGGCTTGAGATGCATGCACTTGGCCTGTTCGGCGAGCGCGATGGCCACCGGTGTCTTGCCGGTGCCGCCGACCGTAAAATTGCCGACGCACAGAACCGGTGCCTCGATCTTCTCGCGCTTGGCCCGCCGCATGCCGCGGCCGGCGACGGCCGCATAGATGGCCGATAGCGGCGACAGAGCCAGG
>NZ_RZQG01001093.1:0-1783 GCF_003998635.1 Mesorhizobium sp. M7D.F.Ca.US.004.03.1.1 | reverse complement strand
CTGCTGGTCGAGCTGCATGGTGACCTCGTGCATGACACCGGCATGCGGCGGCGCCTGTCGCTGGGGTTCCGGGAGTTGCGCGCCATCGACGGCGAGGCGACAGATACGCCCGCGGCACTTCTGACGATCGCCATCGTGCACGCCGCCGGCGGCCACAAATTCCACCGGCTGCAGCTTTGCATCGACGTGCTGCAAGGCGTGCGGGCGCTGCAGTCACCCGAAGCGGAAGCACGCCTGTTCGACGCTGCCCGCATGACCGGCATCGAGCTCGAACTGGCTGTTGTGCTCAATGTGACCGGCCAATTGTTCGAGGAGAGCCGCGCACTTGAGCTCGCCGGCCGGATCAAGCCCGATCTCTCGATACGGCTGGCCAGACGGTTGATCACCACGAACACGCTGCTCGGCGTCAATTCCAGGGACAAGCTTGGTTCGCGCCTGCGCCGCGACGCCTTCCGGTGGATCCAGAGATTGGCCAAGGCCAGGCCGCAGGTTGCATGACTTGACTTCAATCCAGAGCGGCGCGGATCAGCGCCGCCGCGTCGGCCGGGCGCGCGCCCACCTCCAACCGGAATGTCGGCACCGAATTGACCAGCCCGGCGATGGTCGCCAACCTGCGTTTTTGCATCGGCAGCAGTCCCGTCATGCCCGTGCGGACATTGTCCACTGCCAGCGCCACCATTGCGTCGGTCCTGGCCATGGCGACGAGCCGTGTCTGGCTGTCGGCGGAGCGTGCCAGGTGCAGAAGGGCCGCCACCGGCCGGGCGGACGCGTTTTCGACCCGCATGATCCCTGCCAGCTTTTCAAGCGAGACGGGCTGCTCGCCGTTGCGATCCCAGGTCTGGCCAAGGCATGGAGCCACCCGCGGGATCATCTGCGCAGTCTTCTGATGGATCTTGGCGGCGCGCGGCAAACCCCAGGCCACGACCTTGCCCGAAGCGACATTCACGATCATGGCATCGTCGGAGCAGAGGCCAAAGCCTTGTGTTGCCAGCGCCAGCGACGTCGTGGTCTTGCCGGTGCCGCTCGGGGCATGGATCAGCACCACCGCGTCGCTGTCCGGCAACGTCAGGCCCGCGGTGTGCAGCATATGCTGGCGACCGGCGTCGAGCGCGGCGTCGAGGACCAGCATCGACGGCGTCCAGGCGGCTTTCGCACCGGGGCGGACCCGGAGTTCGGCCGAACCCTCCCTGCCATTGATCGCAACGGTCTGACGCCCGGGAAAGACGAGATGGATGGTGCCGCCGTCCTCGATCATCCGGCAGGAGCCATCCTCCGGTACATCGCCATCGAAGACGAGCGATCCGTGGGGTGTCTCGTCCAGGGTCTCTGTTTCGGTGATGCCAAGACGAAAGTCCGGCTCGACCGGTTCCGCGATACGCAAGCCGGCCAGCATCCTGTCGAAATCCCGCCATAGCTCGGGGCGCTCGGCTGATATGCCGAGGATCTGGCCGTTGAGGCCATAGCACGCTGAAGGTCTGGTCAAGCGGGGCGCACCTTTGTGGCATCGGCATGGTGACGGTAGATCTCGACCATGCCGGGAAGGCTGTCGCTGACCACCGGCCTGCCATCGAGGCAGACCCAGCAATGCGCCGACATGCGTGGCGCCTGCATCGACTTCGGGTCGACGCCGAAGCGCAGGTCCGGGTCGAAACCAGCAAGGCGCAGGAAACGATGACCGAGCAGCCCCTCTCTCAGGCACCTGCGGTCGCGCATCAGCCAGGGATGACGCACGGTGCGGTTGAGGGCGGCGACGATGTAGGGGGACGGCAAGCCGCGATAGGGC
>NZ_RZQG01001092.1:0-1791 GCF_003998635.1 Mesorhizobium sp. M7D.F.Ca.US.004.03.1.1 | reverse complement strand
GGATTGTCCTTGGACTGCTCGGTCACCTTGGCGAAATCGAAATCCAACGGTGCATCGTTCTTGCGGTAGAGCATCATGAAGCGTATCGCGTCGCGGCCGACCTCCTCCACCACTTCGCGCAGCGTCACGAAATCACCGGACCGCTTCGACATGCGCACCGGTTCGCCATCGCGAAACAGTTTCACCAACTGGCAAAGCAGCACGGTGAGCTTCAACTCTTCGCCGGCGATCGCCCGCGCCAGGGCTTCCAGCCGCTTGACGTAACCGCCATGGTCGGCGCCGAGCACATAGATCAAGTCGACGAAACCACGATCGACCTTGTCCTTGAGATAGGCCACGTCGGCGGCGAAGTAGGTGAATGAGCCATCCGACTTGACCAGCGCCCGATCCATGTCGTCGCCGACCGCGGTCGAGCGGAACAACGTCTGCTCACGGTCCTCCCAATCGTCGGGCTTCTCGCCCTTGGGCGGCGGCAGCTTGCCCTTGTAGATATGGCCTTTCAGAGTCAAATCGTTGATCGCCGAGCGAATCTTCTTGGCATTGTCGGCGTGCAGCGTGCGCTCGGAGAAGAACACGTCGTGATGCACGTTGAGCATCGCCAGATCCTCGCGGATCATCGCCATCATCGCATCGATGGTGCGGTCCTTGACGATGGCGAGCGCCTCATCGTCCGGCATCTGCAGAAGCGAGCGGCCGAATTCCGTGACCAGCGCCTGACCGACTGGCACCAGGTAATCGCCGGGATAGAGGCCGGCAGGTATTTCGCCGATGTCGTCGCCAAGCGCTTCGCGGTAGCGCAGGAATGCGGAACGGCCGAGCACGTCGATCTGCGAGCCGGCATCGTTGATGACATATTCCTTGGTCACGTCGTAGCCGGCGAAGGCCATCAGATTGGCGAGCGCGTCGCCGACGACAGCGCCCCTGCAATGGCCGACATGCATCGGCCCCGTCGGATTGGCCGAGACATATTCGACATTGGTCTTCCTGCCGCCGCCAACCGTCGAGCGGCCATAGTTGCGGCCCTCGCCAAGCAGTGCGGTCAGATGTGTCTGCCAGAAGCCGTCCTTGAGCCTGAGATTGACGAAACCAGGACCGGCCACCTCTGTTGCGGCGACATCCTTGTCGTCGCGCAGCGCTTGCGCCAGTCTTTCGGCCAGTGCGCGCGGATTCTGGCCGGTGGGCTTGGCCAGCACCATGGCCGCATTGGTCGCCAGATCGCCATGGCTGGCGTCGCGCGGCGGCTCGACGGCAATGCGCGACAAATCCGGCGAAACGCCATCATTGTCTTTCAGATCAAGCGCTTCGACGGCTTTTATGATTCGCGCGGTGAAATCGGCGAAGATGTTCATTTGTGTGACTCTGGGGTCTGGCTCTGGCGGCTTTGCAGCGAATCCGGCTCGTCGGCCGGCAAAATCGAGCCCGCCCTAGCTCAATTCAGGCGTATGGTCAAACAAACGCCGGTGTTCCTTGAGCGCGTAGGTGTCGGTCATACCCGCCAGGAAGTCGGCAACGCTGCGCGCCTTGATGCGATCGTCGGCCCGATCCAGCCCCTCGCGCCAGCCGTCCGGCATGGCTCGCGGATCGGCGAAATAGGCGTCGAACAGCTGCTTGACGATCTGCTCGGCGTCCGCGCGCACCCGCATCACCTCGGCATGCCGATAAAGATGCTTGTAGAGAAAGGCCTTCAGTTCCTTCTCCAAGGCGGCCATTTCCGCGGAAAAGGTGACCATCGTCTCGCCCGCCGCTCTCACCGCGTCGGCGCTCTGCGGCTTGATGCGCTCCAGATTAGCT
>NZ_RZQG01001091.1:0-1793 GCF_003998635.1 Mesorhizobium sp. M7D.F.Ca.US.004.03.1.1 | reverse complement strand
GCGTGCCGCGCCGCTCCGAGATCGAGCCGATCTCGACGGTGGCCAGCGCGATGATGTCAGCTGCAAATGCGGTGGGTTCTGCATGAAAATTCCCGCCCGAAATGACGTCACCATTGTCGAAGATCAGCGGATTGTCGGAAACCGATTTGGCTTCCAGCGCCAGAACACCGGCAGCATGGCGCAGTGAATCGAGGCATGAACCCAGAACCTGTGGCATGCAGCGGAAGCTGTAGGGATCCTGGACCCGAGTCTGACCTTTGTGACTGGCGAGGATTTCGGAGCCTTCCATGAGGGTCCAGAGCGATGCCGCCACATCAACCTGGCCAGCATGCGGCCGCAAAGCATGGATCCGAGCGTCGAACGGTACGCGAGTGCCCTTGAAGCCGTCCAGTGCCATCGCACCCGAGATCAGGGAAGACTGGAATGCACGCTCGGTCTCAAACAGCCCTTTGAGGGCGAGGCCCGTAGACACCTGGGTGCCGTTCAAAAGTGCTAGGCCCTCCTTGGCACCGAGGACCAAGGGTTCAAAACCATTGTCCTGGAGGACCTTGCCTGCAGGCACTGCCTTCCCGTCCACCAGGAACTCGCCCTCGCCCATCAACGCGCAGACGAAATGAGCCAACGGGGCCAAGTCACCGGAAGCCCCCACTGATCCTTGGGCAGGCACAGCCGGGATCAGTCCTGCAGCGATGACGTTGACGATCATCTCGATGGTCGATAGCCGTGCACCCGACGCGCCCTGGCACAACGAAGCCACCTTGATGGCAGCGATGAGCCGCACAACATTGGGCTCAAGCAGTTCGCCGACTCCCACCGAGTGGGATAGAACCAGGTTTCGCTGAAGCGTAGCCAGATCGACGTCAGCTATACGAACCGAGGCCAGTTTGCCGAATCCGGTGTTGATCCCGTAAACGGCAACGTTCCGGTCAATAATGGCTTGGACGGCGGCGACACCTCTGTTGATGCTCTCGATCGCGGAACGCGAAAGCTGGAAGTCCGCACCCCAATAGACCGATCTCCAGTCGTCCAGGGTATTTGCTGCAGGAACAATTGTGACCGTCATGACAACCCTCAGATTTTTGTTGGGTTGCGGGTACAGGATTTCGTCGCGTGCAGAGATGCCTGGATCTACAACGAATGTTGCGGCAAAGCGAACTTATGATTGCCCCATGGGCCTGGCGGATCATTGGCCTCAATAGAATTCGAGATGCAGCATGCCTGAATGGTGTCGAAATCCGCCTTTTTGGGTGCTCAAGATGGTCACGGATAGCGACAGGCTTCTTAGCTGAAGAACAATCGGCGACCAGAAGATTGACAGGGACATTGCTGGCCATGAGGCAAATTTGAGTTGTGTGGGCCGGATCGGCGCTCGGCCAATTCGCTATGGCGCTGGACTGGTATCATTTGCAACAGGTCGATAACGCCATGAACCGCGGCGACCTGTTTTACCCCGTGAGGAATTTCGAAACGAAGGAAGCAGCTTTGTCCGCGTTCATCCATCCAAACGGGCGGCTTTCGTCGGGCCTGGGTTGACACGAAGTCGGTAGATAGGCGTTGCAGGCCCGGATGTGGAGCCTCAACAGGTTGTCCTCGGCCAGAGCGAGACGACTGATGGGTGGTTTTGATTTTAGGCTGCTGTGGGGACGATGCCAAATGTATCTGTGCAACCAGATTGGCAGTTTGGCGGCGCGGCGGTCGGAGGTGGGATAGGCGAAGGCGTGGGCCCATTCGCGCAACGCCGTCTGGATGAAGCGCTCGGCCTTGCCATTGGTCTTGGGCGTATAGGGCCTTGT
>NZ_RZQG01001090.1:0-1799 GCF_003998635.1 Mesorhizobium sp. M7D.F.Ca.US.004.03.1.1 | reverse complement strand
GCGCCCAATGGCCTGCCCGAGCGAAGCAGGCAAGCGCCGATGAGGGCGCCAAAGGCGCCGAGCCAAATCAGCCGGCTGAAATCATAATTCTCGACGCCAAGCGTGCTGCCGGCGGAATCGTTGAGCATGAGCAGGACTGCTCCCACCCCGATCGCGGCCATCAATATCCAGAACAGTCGGCTCATCCCCGTGGTCGCCTCACGAAAGCGCGTCGCGTTCGCGCGCCATGCGGGTGCGGCGTGTTTCCCGGCGCGGCCGGCGCTCGACCGTTTCCAGCCGGGCCGGCAATTCGGCCATGACGGTACGGCGCGTTTCCGGCGTCATCCCGATCCAGGCGCCGATTTCCTCGCGCGTGCGGCCGCACCCGAAACAGAAGCCGGTTTTCATGTCGATCGAACAGACCAGGATGCACGGGGATTCGATGGCCGTCATGACTTTCTCTTGGGTTCCAACCGGAATCCCTTGTTCATCTCCACATGGTGCAACGGCAATGCCAATGCAAGCCCCCGCGATTGCGCCCTTCGCAGCCACCTTTGCGGCAAATGCAGAACCATGATCCAGGAGGTTGTGCCAACCGCGCAAGGCGGCTATGCCGCTCACCAACTCCAGGGAATGATCGCCAACGTGATGACCAGCGCACTGCCTTTCGACGATTTCCGCAACCTGCTGGCCAATCTGCCGGCGGCCGACACGGCAGCCGAAACCCGCGTGCGCACGCTGTTTGCCAAGGCCGACAAATCAGGCAATTCGCTTGGCCGCATCGAGGACATCGCCGCGTGGCTGGCCGCCTGGAGCGGGCGGGCTCCCCCTGCGGTGACAAGACCACTGATGGCGGTCTTTGCCGGCAATCACGGTGTTGTCAGGCACGGCATTTCGCCCCGGCCGGTGGCGGCGACCGCCAATGCGGTCGAGCTTTGCGCCGCCGGAGGTGCTGCGATCAACCAGATATGCATTGCCAACGATCTCGGGCTGAAGGTCTTCGATCTTGCCCTGCATATCCCGACCGCCGACATCACCTGTCGTGCCGCACTGGATGAGCGCGGCTGTGCCGCCACCATGGCCTTTGGCATGGAAGCGATAGCGGGCGGTACCGATCTCTTGTGCCTTGGTGATCTCGGCGTCGGCAACTCCACCGTCGCCGCAGCCTTGTTTGCGGCGCTGTTCGGGGGCAAGGGCGTCGACTGGGTCGGCCCAGGGTCGGGCGCCGATGCGGCGATGCAGGCACGCAAGGCTGACGTGGTCGATGCGGCGCTGGCTTTTCACAGCGGCCATCTCAGCGACCCGCTCGAGGCGCTGCGTCGGGTCGGCGGACGTGAGTTCGCGGCGATTGCCGGCGCCATCCTTGCTGCCCGGATGCAGAAGATTCCGGTGCTGCTCGACGGGCTAGCTGCAACGGCCGCCGCTGCGGTGCTGCACGCCGCCAACCCCGTCGCGCTCGATCATTGCCTGCTGGCCAGCCTGTCGCCGGAGCCCGCGCATGCCCGGGCTGCTCAACGCCTCGGCCTGCGCCCGCTGCTTGATTTTGGCATCAGCCATGGCGAAGGGGCAGGGGCCGCCCTTGCCGCCGGTCTGGTCAAGGCAGCTGCGCTGACCAGCTCAGGCATGGCAGCTACGGTACGCGGCTAGGATCTTGGCGTATCAGCGCCGCAGATTGGGAATGCGGTAGACGACAGAGGCATATTTCGGGTTGGAGCTGCTGCCGATTACTACGCCCCAAAGGCGTTCCGCTATTCTTCTGCTGGCCACGTTCCTTTCGGCAACCGGATATTCGAAGCAGTCCGGTTCGAGTGTCTCGGAGG
>NZ_RZQG01000108.1:0-10860 GCF_003998635.1 Mesorhizobium sp. M7D.F.Ca.US.004.03.1.1 | reverse complement strand
ATCCTCGAAGGCTCGGCGACCGAGCTAGCGACGAAACGCATCAACGGCAACAATCTGCGGACGATCCGGCGCCACTGCACCGACCTGACCTTGGCGGCCCGCAAGGGCGATATCGACGATTACCTGCGCAAGAACCACGACTTCAAATTCTCGATCTATCGCCATTGCGGCAACGAGCAGATGATCTTCCTGATCGAGACCGTGTGGATGCAGGTCGGCCCGTTTCTCAGGAACCTCGCCATGGGGTTCGAGGATGATCTCGCCTCCATTCTCGACATCGACTATCACGAGGAAGTCGTCGCCGCGATCGAAGCCCAGGATGGGGAGCGCGCCCGCGCGGCCATCGTGCGTGATATCGACGAAGGCGCCTCGCACATCCTGCGGCAGGCCAGATTTCCGAAGACGAGAAGCTGAAGTCGCCCCTTGGCTTTCCGTGCTCTTGCCTCTATGTTGCGATCGCAGATCGCGCAATTGGTTTTGAAATGCCTCCCGACATCCCGGCTAGTGACTTGAAAAAATAAGGAAAAGCCCCTTGGCGACAGCCAGGTCCGTTTTTCAAAAACTCACAAGCTATTTACCAGGGACAGTGCAGCCGGTCAGGCTTGCGGGGACCTTCAAAAACCAGAGGTTATAAATTGAGCGATGCAATTGCGGACGTTTTGAACTGGCTTGAAAGCAGAACCGACATCCAGAGCCTCAGGGCCGCGGTGTGCGATCTCAACGGCATCATGCGCGGCAAGCGCATACCGGTCGAGCAGGCAAGAAAGGCGCTGGAAGGCAAGCTGCGCATGCCTTACTCGCTGATCGGGCTCGATGTCTGGGGCGAGGATATCGAAGGCAATAGCCTGGTTTTCTCGACCGGCGATGCCGATGGACTGTGCCAGTGGACGGGGCGCGGCATTCTCCCGGTGGCCTGGACGGCCCATCCGACGGCGCTCATCCCGCTCTGGCTTGCCGACGAAAGCGGCGCGCCCTATCTCGGCGACCCGCGACGGGCGCTGGCCCGCATCCTCGATCGCTACAAGGCCTTGGGCCTGACTCCGGTCGCGGCAACGGAACTCGAATTCTATCTCGTCGATCCGCAATCGCAGCGGCCGGTCGGACCTGTCTCACCGGTGACCGGGCGCCGTCTCGATTCCGACGCGGCACTGTCGATCGATGAGATCGACGACTTCGAATCCTTCATCCACGACGTCTATGAAGCCTGCCGGACGCAAGGCATCCCCGTCGACACCGCCATCGCCGAAAACGGCGTGGGTCAGTTCGAGATCAATCTGAACCATGTTGCGGACGCCTTGCGGGCTGCCGACGACGCGGTGCTGTTCAAGCGCACGGTGAAGGGCATTGCCCGCAAGCACGGCTTTGCCGCCTGCTTCATGGCCAAGCCCTATGGCGACCGGGCCGGCAATGGCTTTCACGTTCATTTCTCCCTGGTCGACGGCGAAGGCCGCAACGTCTTCGACGACGGCACAGACCAGGGCTCGGAGACCATGCGCCATGCGGTTGGCGGCCTGCTTGCGGCAATGGCCGAGAGCACGCTGGTGTTCGCACCACACTTCAATTCGTACCGCAGGCTACGCCCAAGATCCTACGCACCAACCGCGGTCGCCTGGGGTTATGAGAACCGCATGGTCGCGATCCGCATTCCCGGCGGACCGACCGGTGCGCGTCGTATCGAGCATCGCGTTTCCGGAGCTGACGCCAATCCCTATCTGGCGCTTGCGGCCATACTGGGCGCCGCGCTGACCGGCATCGAAAGACAGCTGTCGCCAGGGGATCCGATCGGCACTGACGGCCAGGGACTTCCGCCGGCAAAGCTGCCACCGGACTGGGCGTCCGCGATCGCCGCCTTTGAAAGCGGGACGCATGTGGCGGAGATCTTTCCGGCCATCCTGCGCGACTCTTTCGTTGCCTGCAAACGGCAGGAATTGAACACGTTCGCGCTCAATGTCAGCGATTTCGAGATCGAGACATACCTCGAAAGCGTCTAGACTGACCTATAGGGGCACCGTGGTCGACCAGATTGTCGGCGGTGTGAACTACGACCGCATCGACCCCGATGCGTTACTTCCCCTGGGCGATCATCTGGATTGTCAAAACGCCTCGACCCAGGGCCGCAGCTCAAGCTCCGAGCTCCAGGCGCTGCGATGCTGGCGATGGGTTGTGAGATAGGCCTCGGCGATGGCGTCCGGCGATAGCCGGCGGTCCGGCCGCTCGGGATCGGCTGCTTGTCCGGGCGGCTCGATCTGGCCGTCGATGATGAAGTGGGCGACGTGGATGTTCTGTGGGGCGAGCTCGCGGGCCATGGACTGCGCCAGGCCGCGCAGGCCGAATTTAGGCATGGCAAAGCCGGCCGAGCTGGGAAATCCCTTCACACTGGCAGTGGCGCCGGTGAACAGGATCGATCCGGAACCCCGCGCCAGCAGCCGCCGCGCCGCCTGCTGGCCGACCAGGAAGCCGCCATAGGCACCGACCAGCAATGCCTGTTTGACCGCTTCGGCATCGAGCTCGGCGATCGGGCCGCGCGTGCGCGCGCTGGCGTTGAACACCGCGAGTGCCAGCGGGCCGGCCTTGTCGGCGGCGTCGAACAGCCTGGCGACGGACGCAGCGTCGGCGACATCCGTCTCGACGGCAAGTGCACCGGTCTCGTCGACCAGAGCGCTCAGCTTTTCAACATTGCGGGCGGCCAGAACCACGTGAAAGCCTTCGCGGGTGAGGAGGCGCGCCAGCGAGGCGCTCAGACCAGCGCCTGCGCCTGCAATGACGGCCACATCGGATGTCATGATTTTTCTCTCCTTGCGGATTTGGACTGAAGCAGGGTCGCGCCTTCGCGGGTGACAGGCAAGAGATGGCATTGCTGCAGTTGTTGAGCCAGACGGCCGCAGAAACGGCGTGCGCAATCCAATATCGCCTGTGGCGCTACGAAGACCGCTCGGCCTTCAGCACCGAGACCGCCGCTTCGCTGTTGTGGACATACTCATTGGCATCCGGCTGCTTCTGCACCAGCAGGATGAACAACAGGTCGGTCAGCGTCAGCTGCGCGTCGCGCGCGGTGATGGAGGAGGATCGCGCACGCTCTTCGTCGGCGATCGTGTAGAGGCAGATGTCGGCGACCCGGCTCAGCGGATTGTCGTGCAGGCCGGTGACGGCGATCACCATGGTGCCGCGCTTGCGGGCAAGCTCGGCAATGCGCAGGGTTTCGATGCTGGCGCCGGAATAGGACAGCGCGAACAGCACATCGCCCGGCCCGAGCGTCGAGACATTGGCCATCTGGATGTGGCTGTCGCTGTCGTGCAGGACATTGCGGCCGAGCTTCATCAGCTTGTAGGAGAAATCGCGCGCCACCAGCGAGGATGCACCGACGCCGACCAGATGGATGCGGCGCGCCTTGTCCAGCAGTTCCAGCGCCCTGGAGATGATCCGCTCGCTGTTGGTCTCGGCGGTCCGCTGCATCGACAGAAGCTTGCTGCCGATCAGCTTCTTCAAAATGACCTGGTAGCTGTCGCCGACCTCGATAGAACCGTGGATCATGCCGGCCGGCACCTGCCATTCCTGCGCCTTGGCCTCGCTGACGGCGAGCTTGAGTTCCTGATAGCTGGCATAGCCGAGCTTCTGGCTGAACTTGACGACGCTCGACTGACTGCGTCCGATCTCGGCGGCGAGTGCGGCCGTCGACAGGCGCAGCATCTGGTCGGGATTGTCGACGATGTACTGGCCGATCTCGCGATCACCGGGCGCCATGCCGTCGAGCTTCGCATTGATCCTGTTCAGGACGGACACGGGATTTCCTCGCGCTTTCAGGTGCCGGGCTAAGGAATAAAATATTCCAATTCCGATTGACAGCCAAGAACGTAGAATTAATTCTTGAACTGGACCGGGCCAAAATCCGGGATTCGGAGCAGCGTCTCCAGAGAGAAGCCGCCCGGGTGTGGCCGGCTTTCGTCGCACAAGGTTGCAGCCCATGGATAGATTGCGGATCGTCGGCGGCCAAAGACTGGAAGGCGCGGTCACCATATCCGGCGCCAAGAATGCGGCCCTGCCGCAGATAGCGGCGGCGCTGCTCAGCCCCTACCCGCTCGAACTGACCAATCTGCCTGATGTGACCGACGTCGAAAACATGCTCGGCGTGGTGCGGCTGCACGGCGCCGAGGTGACCCGGTCGGCGCATGCCGCGACGATCGACACCAGTGCCGCCGTATCCAAGGAGACGTCATACGATACGGTGCGAAAGATGCGGGCGACGGTGCTCGTTCTGGCGCCGCTGCTGGCGCGTTTCGGCCATGCGCGGGTTTCGCTGCCGGGCGGCTGCGCCATCGGCGCGCGGCCGGTCGACATGCATGTGGCGGCACTTGGCGCACTGGGCGCCAGGATCGCCATCGAAAACGGTTCGATCGTCGCCTCTGCGCCGAACGGGCTGAACGGCACGCGCATCGTCTTGAGCTCGCCATCGGTCGGCGCGACGGAAACCGCTGTCATGGCGGCGACCACGGCCAAGGGCGAAACCGAGATCCTCAACGCGGCGCGCGAGCCGGAAGTGGCGGATCTCGCCGCTTGCCTCACCGCCATGGGCGCGCGCATCGAGGGCGCCGGCACGCACCGCATCCTGATTGCCGGCGACACCAACTGGCATGCCGCCACGCACGACATCATCCCCGACCGGATCGAGGCCGGCACCTATGCCATCGCCGCGGCGATCACCGGCGGCCAGCTCGAACTGACGCATGCCCGGCTCGAGCACATGGCATCGGTGGTGCAACTGCTGGAGGCCACCGGCGTCAGCGTCTGGCCCGGCGACCGCGGGCTCATCGTCTCGCGCGACCGGCCGCTGAAAGCCGCCGACCTGACGACGGAACCCTATCCGGGGTTTCCGACCGATCTCCAGGCGCAGTTCATGGCGCTGATGTGCTGCGCCGACGGCGCGTCGCTGCTGCGCGAAACCATCTTCGAGAACCGCTTCATGCATGTTCCCGAACTGATGCGGCTCGGCGCCAACATCAAGCTGCAAGGCACCACGGCGCTGGTGCGTGGTGGCGAGAAACTGCATGGCGCGCCTGTGATGGCCACCGATCTGCGCGCATCGGTATCGCTGGTGCTGGCCGCACTTGTCGCCGAGGGCGAGACGACCATCAACCGCGTCTATCACCTCGACCGCGGCTATGAACAACTGGACCGCAAGCTGCGCCTGTGCGGCGCCGACATCGAGCGGCTGAGCGCATGAACGGTGTGGAACACTATTTTCTGGGCGTCGACGGCGGCGGAACCGGTTGCCGCGCCCGTATCGAAGACGCTGACGGGACGGTGCTGGGGCAAGGCCTGTCGGGGCCGGCGACAACGCGGCTCGGCATCGATGCGGCCTGGGCCTCGGTCGCGAAAGCCTTTGGCACTGCCATCGAGGAGGCTGGCTTCGGTGCAGTGGAGATCGCCCGGATACACACCGGCATCGGCCTTGCCGGCATCGGCCGCAAGGGTGCGCTGGAGGCGTTGCGGGCGATCGTGCATCCGTTTGCCAGCATCGATTTCGTCAGCGACGGCGTCGGCGCCTGCCTGGGCGCGCATTCCGGCCAGGACGGCGCCATTGTCATCGCCGGAACGGGCTCGATCGGCCTTGGCTTCGTCGAGGGACGCGACCTGCGTGTTGGTGGCTACGGCTTTCCGATCTCCGATGAGGGCAGCGGTGCCGACCTTGGCCTGAAGGCTGTGCAACTGGCGTTGCGCGCGCATGATGGAAGGCATGAGCCGACAGCGCTGCTGGCGGAGGTGATGCAGCGTTTCCATAGCGACCCGATGGAAGCGGTTGCCTGGATGGATCGGGCAACCGCCACGGACTACGCAGCCCTGGCGCCGATGGTGATGCGCCATGCTGACCAGGGCGATCCGGTCGGACGGCGCATCGTGCAAAGTGCTGCCGAGCAGATCGATACGCTGGTGCGGGTGCTGTTCGAAAAAGGCGCGCCGCGCGTGACCTTGCTGGGCGGCCTCTCCAGTCCGCTCGAACCCTGGCTCTCTCCTGATGTCCGGCGCCGCCTGAAGCCCGCAGACGGCGATGCTGTGTCGGGCGCGATCATCCTTGCCAAAAGGTCCCTCGACGGACAGTAACGCCTTGCCAGAGAAGGAATAAAATATTCCAAGTTTTTGTTGACTACATGAATATAAAATTCTAAAAAGTTAACAAAGAAAACAGGGCAGCGACGACGGACCCTTGGTCCGTGTGTGCTGGCGCTGGTTGGCCTTGCTGTTCCGGCTGTGCCGCATGGTTTTTGAAAGCAAGCTAATGACCGAGCAAGGGTTGATGTCCGAACTGGACCGGCTGGTTTCCGAGGGCCGGAACCCGAGGACGATGGACATCGACCTGCTGCCGACCATCGACGTGTTGAGCAAGATCAACGATGAGGACAAGGTCGTTCCGGCGGCGGTCGAGAAGGTCGTGCCCGAGATTGCGGCCGCGGTGGATCGGATCGTGCTTGCCTTCCAGAAAGGCGCGCGGCTTGTCTATATGGGTGCCGGCACCAGCGGCCGGCTCGGCGTTCTCGATGCCTCGGAGTGTCCGCCCACCTTCGGCGTGCCCGAAGGCATGGTGGTGGGCCTGATCGCCGGTGGCCCCGACGCGCTGGTGCGGTCGACGGAAGGCGCCGAGGACGATCCGAAAATGGGCGCCAGGGCGTTGCAGGAGATCGGGCTCACATCAAACGATGTTGTGGTCGGCATCGCGGTCAGCGGCCGCACACCCTATGTCATCGGCGGGCTGAACTATGCGAAGCAGGTGGGCGCAACGACGGTCGCCCTGTCCTGCAATCCGGCGTCGACCATTGCCGGCATCGCCGACATTGCCATCTCGCCGGTCGTTGGTCCGGAAGTACTCACCGGTTCGACCCGGCTGAAATCGGGAACCGCGCAGAAGCTGGTGCTCAACATGCTGACCACCGCCTCGATGATCCGCATCGGCAAGAGCTATGAGAATCTGATGGTCGACCTTAACCCGTCCAACAAGAAGCTGGTTGCCAGGGCGATCAGGATCGTCATGCACACCACCGGATGTGCTGCGCAACAGGCCAAGCAAGTGCTCGCCCAGACCGGCAATGACGTGAAGCTGGCGATCCTGGTCACGAACACCGGCATGGGGGTCGAAGAGGCGCGCGCGGCGCTCGGCAAGGCCGGAGGCTTCCTGCGAAAGGCAATCAGCAACGAGACAGCATGAAGCGCATGAGACAAGACGGCTAAAGCCGCATGAGACAAGACGGCGTGAAGCCGCATAGACTGGGCCGATACTCCAAACCATGTGTGTCTTGGAAGCGGTCGGCGGAAACTGCAAGGCATCAAGTCAAATCAAAATGGGAGACGACAATGATAGGGCATCTCACAAGAACACTGCTGTCGGGTATCACGCTGGCCGCGATGCTCGGTATCGCCACGGTTTCGACGCAAGCGGCAACGCTGCATATGGCCTGGTCGCAGGACGCCACCGGGCTTGACCCGCACAAGCAGACGGCGTTTTCATCGCTGCGGCTGCTGGAGCTGATCTATGAGCCGCTGGTGCGGGTCGATGCCAGCCTGCAGATCATCCCCGCCATCGCCACCTCCTGGGAATTCTCAAAGGACGGCAAGGCGCTGACCTTCAAGCTCGATTCCAAGGCGAAATTCCAGGACGGCACCGCCGTGACCTCGGCCGACGTCAAGGCATCGTTCGAGCGCATCCTCGACGAGAAGACCGGGGCTGCCGCACGCGCCAACTTCCTGTCGATCGCCAGCATCGACACACCGGATGCAGCGACCGTCGTCTTCCATCTGTCGCAGCCGGATGCGCCGATCCTGACGGCGATGAGCGACGTCAACGCGGCCATCGTCCCGGCAAGCGAAATCAAGGCCGGGTCGATCGGCACCAAGGCGGTCGGCTCCGGCCCGTTCAAGCTCGACAAATGGGATCCCAACGCCAAGGAAGTCTTGAGCGCCAACAAGGACTGGGCCGGCGGCGCTACCGGCGTCGACGGCATCGAGATCAGCGTGCTGCCGGACGAAGCGGCGATCCTGGCCGCCATGCGCACCAAGCAGATCGATTTCGCGCTGCTCAACGATCCGCTGGTCGCGACGCTGGTGCCAAAGGAGGCCAGCCTCCAGCTGAACCGCGTGCCGGTGCTGGCCTATCACGTGCTGCAGCTCAATCCGTCGCGCAAGCCGATGACCGAGCTGAAGGTGCGCCAGGCCATCTCCTGCGCCATCGACCGACAGGAGGTGCTGGACACCGCTTCGCTCGGCGAAGGCAAGGTCACCGGACCGCTGACCATCCCGGCGCTCGCGACCGACCCGAGCCAGCTGTTCTGCTACAAGCGCGACGTCGACAAGGCCAAGAAGCTGATGGCAGAGGCCGGCTTTGCCGACGGCTTTTCCGCGACCGTGATCGGCGCCACCGGCGAGCCGCCGACGGCGGCCGCGGAAGCCCAGGTCATCCAGTCGCAGCTCGCTGAAATCGGCGTCAAGCTCGACATCAAGATGATGGAGCTCAACGTCTATGTCGACGCCTGGCTGAAGGGCGATTTCGATATGGCGATTGCGCTCAATGGCGGCCGCGCCGACCCCTACACCATGTACAACCGCTACTGGACCAAGGCGGGCAATCTGCAGAAGGTGGCGAACTACATCGACGACACGCTGGACAGCCAGATGCAGCAAGGCCGCGCCGAGACCGATCCGGCGAAGCGCAAGGTGATCTTCGCCGAATTCGAGAAGCACCTCGCCGAAATGTCACCGTGGATCTGGCTCTACACGTCCTACAGCTATACGGCCCAACAGAAGAACATCGCCGGGTTCGTGCCGACGCCGACGGGCACGCTGTTCAGCCTGAGCAAGGTTACCATCCAGCAGTAGCCGCCGCAGGCATTGGACGAGAGGACTTCTTCGCGTGAACTATCTGATGCGACGACTGGCGACGTTTCCTCTCGTCCTGCTTGGCGTGTCCATCCTGGTCTTCGTGGCGATCCGGATGGTGCCGGGCGATTCGATCACGGCCATGCTCGGCACAGAAGCCGGCCTGCTGACGCCGGCACAGCGGGACTCGCTCGCTGCCTATTTCGGCATCGACCAGCCCTGGTTCATCCAGTACTGGCGCTGGATAGGCGGCATCCTGCACGGCAATCTCGGCATCTCGGTCACCTATGGCAGGCCGGTGCTCGACGTCATCATCGAGCGCTTCCCGCTGACGCTCGAGCTGGCCGTCCTGTCGATGATCATCGCGCTCGCCGTCGGCATGCCTGCCGGGATCTTCGCCGCCACGCACAATGAGAAACTGTCCGATCTGGGCGTGCGCATCGTCGCCATGATCGGCCAGTCGACGCCGAGCTTCGTGCTCGGCCTGCTGATCATCTACACGCTGTCGGCCGGCTTCGGCGTGCTGCCGGCGATGGGCGAATTCGCGCCGCTCTGGCAGGATCCCTTGCGCAATCTCAGCCAGATGATCCTGCCCGCGATCACACTCGGCTTTGCCTTCGCGGCCTCGGTCACCCGCATATCGCGTTCGGCGATGCTCGACGTGTTGAGCGACGACTATGTGCGGACCGCCCGCAGCAAGGGCGCGTCGGCGCGCAGCGTCATCTGGCGGCATGCTTTGCCCAACGCGCTGATCCCGGTCGTGACGCTGAGCGGCATCGAGTTCGGCTATTTGCTGGGTGGTGCCGTCATCGTCGAGCAGATCTACGCGCTGCCCGGCCTTGGCCGCATGGTGCTGGATGCGATCCAGCAGCGCGACTATGCGCTGGTGCAGGGCAGCGTGCTGTTCATCGCCTTCAACTTCATGATCGTCAATCTCCTGGTCGACCTCGCCTATGTCGCGCTCGATCCGCGCATCCGGCTGGGGGAGTCCTGATGCGCATGCTGCGCGCCATCTTCAGCCACGGCAGCGGCCGCATCGGCGGCGTCATCGTCGGCGTCTATCTGCTGGTCGCCGTCCTCGGCATGCTGGGGCTGACGCCGCACAATCCCATCACGCAGTTCCGGGTCGACCGGCTGCATGCGCCCAACAGCGCCTACTGGATGGGCACCGACCTGTTTGGCCGCGACGTGGCCAGCCGGCTGATGGCGGGCATCGGCCAGTCCTTCACGGTTGCCTTCTTCTCGGTGGCCTTCGCCACCCTTGCCGGCACGGTTCTCGGGCTGGCCGCCGCCTGGCTCGGGCGCCGCTGGGACGGCGTCGTGATGCGGATCATGGATGTGCTGCTGGCCTTCCCTGCCATCCTTTTGGCGCTGCTCATCGTCACCGTTGCCGGACCGGGCACATGGACCAGCATCGTTGCCATCGGCATCGTCTACACGCCGATCTTCACCCGCGTGGTGCGCGGCCCTGCTCTGTCGCTCAAGGCGCGCGAATTCGTCGACGCTGCGCGCACCTTCGGCAGCAGTTCGTCCTACATCGTGACGCGGCACCTGCTGCTCAATCTGGTGGCGCCGTTGACCGTTCAGGTGACACTGGCATTGGCCTGGTCGCTTTTGACCGAAGCCGGTCTGAGCTTCCTGGGTCTCGGCACTCAGCCGCCGGCGGCCTCGCTCGGCCTGATGCTGAGCGACAGCCGCAATTTGATGGAGACCGCGCCCTGGCTGATGATCTTCCCGGGTCTGGCGATCATGATCAGCATCCTCGGTTTCAACCTGCTTGGTGACGCCTTGCGCGACATCCTCGACCCGAAGATGCGGAGGGCGCCGGCATGACCCCGCTTCTCTCCGTCAGCGACCTGCGCGTCGGCTTCGGCCGCGACCGCCAAGCCAACGAGGTGGTGCGCGGCGTCAGCTTCGACCTCGCCGAGGGCGAAACACTTGCCATTGTCGGCGAAAGCGGCTCGGGCAAATCCGTCACCGCGCTGTCGATCAATCGTCTGA
>NZ_RZQG01001089.1:0-1800 GCF_003998635.1 Mesorhizobium sp. M7D.F.Ca.US.004.03.1.1 | reverse complement strand
GCGTGTAGGAGATGATCTCGCCCGGCAGCGAATTACCGATCGTGTGGCCGTGGATCGACGTCGCCATGCCGGCATAAAAGCGCAGCATGCCGAGCACGCGGTTCTTGTTGGCCAGCGTGCGCACGATGGGCATGCCCATATCCGTGGTGTCGGAAAGCGCGATCTCCTCCCAATGGCGCTCCATCAGGTCGGCGATCTTCAACAACAGCACCTGGCGCTCATAGGGCTTGAACCGGCTCCACGGCCCGTCGAAGGCGCGCCGGGCCGCCGCCACGGCGAGGTCGATATCGCCTGAATCGGACAACGGCACGGTACCGATCACGGTGCCGGTGGCGGGGTTGCGCGTCTCAAAGGTCCGGCCGCTGAGCGCGTCGCACCAAGCGCCGTCGATCAGCATCTTGCGGTGCCGGCCATCGATGGGCGTATGCAGCGGCAAGTCTCTCACCGGTACGGTCATGCTCGTGTCCTCAGAACCTAGCGGGCGGCCCAGATGAGACCCCGCTCGACAATCAAGGCCATTTCCGGCACCGCGAACTCGTCGGCATTGTGTCCGAGAGCGCTGTAGAAAACCTTGCCCGCCCCATAGCGACGCTTCCAGACGACCGGCATGACGACGCCGCCTATCCCCGGGAAATGCGCGTCGGTGAAAATGGTCGTGGCCAGCACCTCGTTGCTCGGATCGACATGCATGTAATACTGCTCCGACCGGTAGGCGAAATCACTGACGCCCGATGTGATCGGGTCGTCCGGCCTAGTGACGGCGACCCTGTAGTCGATGATGTCGCCGGGATGCGCGACCCATTGGCCGCCGGTCATGAACTGATAGTCGGGCTCGTTGCGAAAACTGTCGCCCATTGTGCCGTGAAAGCCGCCGAGCCCGCTTCCCCCACGAACGGCAAGTGTCAGGTTCTGCAGTTCGGCCTTCTCGATCGTCGACATCGTGATGACCGGCACGATGAGATCGAAGGAAGCAAGCTGCGGATCGGCGAACATCGCCGTGCCCTCGCCCAGCGTGACGTCGAACCCGTTGCGCTCAAGCAGCGCACGGATGATTTTGGCGCTCTGCTCCGGTGTGTGGCCTTCCCAGCCGCCCCAGGCAATCAGGGCCTTCTTCGGCATGGTTTTACCTCCCTGGAGCACTCCGTCCTGATCGATCCGGCGTCAGCGCCAGCCCAGCGCCGGCGCGACATGGGTCAGGATCGCCTCGATGACATGCGCATTGTAGTCGACGCCGAGCTGGTTCGGAACGGTGAGCAGCAGCGTGTCGGCCTCAGTGATCGCCTCATCCTGCGCCAATTCCTTGATCAGCACATCCGGTTCGGCCGCGTAGCTGCGCCCGAAGATCGCCTTGGTGTTCTCCTCGATGAAGCCGATCTGGTCGCGGCTCTCATTGCCGCGTCCGAAATAGGCGCGGTCGCGATCGTCGACCAGCGCAAAGATGCTGCGGCTGACCGAGACGCGCGGCTCACGCTTGTGACCGGCCGCCTTCCAGGCCTCGCGATAGATGCGGATCTGCTCGGCCTGCTGGATGTGGAACGGCTTGCCGCTCTCGTCGAATTTGAGCGTCGAGCTTTGCAGGTTCATGCCAAGCTTCGCCGCCCATTCCGACGTGGCATTGGTGGCCGCCCCCCACCAGATCCGCTCGCGCAAACCCTCCGAATGCGGCTCGAGGCGCAAGAGGCCGGGTGGATTGGGGAACATTGGCCGCGGATTGGGTTGGGCGAACCCCTCGCCGCGCAGCGTCTCGAGGAAGACCTCGGCGTGATGCCGCGCCATGTCGGCGTCGCTCTGGCCTTCCGG
>NZ_RZQG01001088.1:0-1807 GCF_003998635.1 Mesorhizobium sp. M7D.F.Ca.US.004.03.1.1 | reverse complement strand
GTTCTCGCGGTGGCCCTGCAAAAGGGGCTCGACGCCGACCGCATGGCGCTCGACGACCAGATGGGCGCCAAGGCGATGAAGCCGAAGGGCGGTCCCGACAGTGCCGCCGGCATGCGGCAGGCGGCACAGGGTGCGGCCAAGCTGATGGCGGCCGACGACGGGCCGCGTGTTGCGGCTCTCGCCTTCGATGGCTGGGACACGCATGTCAATGAAGGCGGTGCGACCGGTCGGCTCGCCACCTTGCTCGGCGGTCTCGACGGCGCCTTCGAAGAATTCGAGAAAGGTCTCGGCGAGCGCTGGAAGGACACGGCGATCGTCGTCATCACCGAGTTCGGACGCACGGCCCAGATCAACGGCACCGTCGGCACCGATCACGGCACCGGCACTGTGGTGCTGTTGGCCGGCGGCGCCATCAAGGGCGGGCGCGTCATCGCTGATTGGCCTGGATTGAAGCCAGCTCAGCTTTACGAACAACGCGACCTAGCGCCGACCAGCGATGTCAGGGCGGTGCTGAAAGGGCTGCTTGCCGATCAGTTCGGGCTTTCGGCCGGAACCCTCGGCGACAAGGTGTTTCCGGAGTCCGCCGCAGTGAAGCCAATGCAGGGGCTTGTCGCGTGACGGCTGAATAGCCAATGGGCGTCACGACGTCCGTCAGCGGACTGCATTGTCGTTGAGCGTCGCCACCGTCTTCAGCGCGCCGTCGAGCATGTCGCCCTTCTCGTCCTTCAGCGCCATCTCGCGCAGGCGCCGGATCCAGTCGGCGGCGTCCGCTCGGCCCTTGAGCAGATCGAGCGCGGACAGCACCCGGTCAAATTTCGATTGCGCCCGGACATGGGTGTCGCTGTAGCCCTTGATCAGCCGGCGGCAGTTGAGGATCTCGACAGCCAGCGCATAATCCTGAGGCACATGGTCGAGCGCCAGAGCGTACCAGCGGTCGAGATGCGCGATCTCGACCTTGTGACGCAGCAGGCTGCGGCGCCACCGGCGCAGGCCGCCGATGAACCAGAGGGCTGCAAAGCCGGCGAAACTGTCGGTGCGGATGCGGCGGCCATGGTTGATGCGGCGGTCGAGAAAGGAGGCGAGCTTCGGCCGGTTTTCGATGTAGCTGCCAAGGCCCGCCGGCAGCGTGCCGCAGAACTCCTCGATGCGCGGGTGGAAATACTCGGTCACCTGCAGGATCGAGCCGTCCTTGACGCCGACCTCACGGCGCACGCGTTTGTCGCGCGTCGAGCGGGTCTTGAGATCGGCGACGCGGATCATGTCGTCGTAGCACAGCGCGTTGGCTAGGTGCTTTGCGGCGGCGATGGACAGGCCATAGCCGCGGTCCGGCCCGTCCAGCGCGATGGCCTTGTCCAGCCGGTCGAGATATTCGCGCCCGTAGGCGATGTCCTGATAGTCGACGACCTTTCTCAGGCCCCTGAGCGCCATGTCGCGCACGGCCACCGGCAACAGATCGATGCGGGCGGCCAAAGCCTGCCAGCCTTGCAGCAGGTTTTGCGGACCACTCACCTGTCCGGCGCCCAGGGCAGATTCGACAATCGCGGGCTCAGCCGGCTTCAACGCCGGCGCTGCCGTACCGCGCGCGCGGTCAAACGCGGCACCGAAGGCGGCGAGGCTGGCCTTGACGCCCCGGCCGCCGGCACCGATTGCCTGTTCGTAGCTCTCGCGGGTGAAGGGCAGCGCGTCGGACCCCGCCAGCGCGCCGAGCAGGCTGGCCGAGATCATCGAACCATTGTCGGCGGCGATCTTTTCCATGTCGAAAGCGATGAAGCGCTTCGATGCGGCCTCCGCCGTTGCGTGAACCCTG
>NZ_RZQG01001087.1:0-1811 GCF_003998635.1 Mesorhizobium sp. M7D.F.Ca.US.004.03.1.1 | reverse complement strand
CGCCCGGGCTCGAGGCCGAGCGCCCGCACCGGCGCTTCCGGCGCCGATGTCACCGGATCGGCGCCATAGGCGATGGTGGCGATGGCGCTGCGCGGCCGGCGCGTCGCCAGGTGATCGGCGATGGCGGGATGATCGGCGACCAGCCGATGCGAGGCCCACGCGCCGATCCATTCGTTGAGCCAGAACCAGGTGCGCGCCGCCATGCCCCATTTGGGGCGGCGCCACTCGATGCCGTCCATGTTGGTGAAGATCTTGCGCCGCTTCAGCCTGAGCCAGGTCAGGAAGATCGCGCCATTGTAGCCGAGCACCAGGCAGACGCCCGGCCGGCTGGCGGCGTCGCGGACGCATTGCCAGTCGAATTCCAATGTCGCGCGCGGCCCCTTGGAGGCAACCTGGATGTGAATGAGCTCGATGCCGCGCCAGGTTTCGCTGCGCACCCGCTGGTCGATCCGCTCGACCTCATCCTGGCAATAGACGGCGACCTTCCAGCCTCGCCCGACAAGAAACAGCGCCAGTCTTTCGGCAAAGGTTTCAAAGCCGCCATGGGCCGCGGGTATGCCGCGGGTCCCCAGGATCAGAATGGCGGGCGTCTCTGGCTTCATGGCTGGTGGCACTTTCGGATGCTATATATTAGCTGCTGCTTAATTCTTAGGAAGCAGGTGGCAACTTCCATGCCATCCGCCGATTTTCGGCGTACTGGCGGGTGATCATCGCGTGGGGTTGTAAAAAAACGGTGTTGAACCCGGTGGTTGTTTCATTCTCGGTCAACCCTTCTGTGCGTAGCTGTATCGAAACGAGGCATTGCCAGGGTCGTGCGGCCGATAGCCGGGCATATCGAACTGATAGCCGGGCATATCGAACCAGGCATGATTCTTGCGGCAAGGATTCTGCACACCCTCGTCGAGCGCGATGGTAGCAGCACCTGGCGGGATACAAAGATGCGGATTGCCTGTGTTCATCAGGGCTATGAACTCTATGGTTCCGACCGCAGCTTCGCGGAGAGCGTTGCTGCGTTGCGCGCCGCGTTTCCGTCGGCCGACATCGAGGTGGTCTTGCCGCGCAGCGGGCCGATCGTACAGATCCTGGAAACGCATGCCAGCCGCATCGTCTTTGAACCGCTCTGGGTGCTGAGGCGTCAGGCCATAGCGCGCCTTGCGACGGTCGAGATGGCGCGATTGCCTATTGCCGTGTTCAGGGCGTGGCGGCGCCTCAGGGAATGCGACCTCGTCTATGTCAACACCTCGATCGTGGCCGACTATGCGCTGGCCGCGCGCTTGCTGCCTCACAAGGCCGTCCTGCACATCCACGAAATCCCCGAAGGCGCCATGCGCAGGATACTCGTCGGCCTGATGCACTGGAGCCATGCGGATCTGATCTTCAACTCGCGCGCAACGCGCGCCGCGTTCGGCGATCCCAAGACCGCGCGCACGCATGTCGTCTACAACGGCGTTGCCGGGCCGGCGGCGGTCGAACCGACCACCTATGACGGCAAGCGCCCGTTGCGGGTGCTGCTGCTCGGCCGCATCAACCGGATCAAGGGGCAGGAGATCCTGCTGGAGGCGATCGCCGCGATGCCGGCGGAACTCCAGTCGAGGATCGAGGTGCGGCTGGTCGGCGGCGCCTTCGAAAGCACCGAGCGCGAGCGCGCTTTGGCCGAACTGGTCGAGACGATGGGTCTCACCGGGCGCGTCAGCGTCTTGCCCTTCGTGCCTGACCCTTCGGAGCATTACCGCTGGGCCGATATCGTCACCGTGCCGTCGCGGCGTCCCGAATCGCTCGGGCGCGTCGCCATCGAGGCAATGGCCTATGGC
>NZ_RZQG01001086.1:0-1820 GCF_003998635.1 Mesorhizobium sp. M7D.F.Ca.US.004.03.1.1 | reverse complement strand
GTGGATGGTCCTGCACAGGTGCGGATCCCAAAGCACGATATCAGCGTCCGAACCGATTGCGATTGTACCTTTGCGCGGGTACAGACCGTAGGTCTTGGCATGGTTCGTCGAGGTCAGCGCAACGAATTGGTTCACGTCGATCCTGCCCTTGCCAACACCTTCGGAAAACAGGATCGGCAGGCGCGTCTCAATGCCCGGTATTCCATTGGGTATCCAGCGAAAGCTCTGCCGGCCCTTGGGTGTCAGCTTGCCGTCTTCGGCGAAGCGATATGGGCAATGGTCCGACGAAAACACCGAAAGGACGCCGCGTTCCAGCCCCTGCCAGCAGGCCTGTTGATGCTCCACAGTTCGCGGCGGCGGGCTGCAGACGTATTTCGACCCCTCCATCGCTTCCTTGTCCATGTCATCTTCCGTCAGGACAAGATATTGCGGGCAGGTCTCACCGAAAATCTTGAGCCCGCGCATCTGCGCACGGGCAATCTCATCCATGGCCTCCCGGTTGGAGACATGTACAATCATGATTGGCACGTCGGTGATCTCGGCGAGACTGATGGCGCGGTGGGTCGCTTCGCGTTCAACGGCGGCCGGACGCGAAGACCCATGGTAGAACGGTGCAGTCTTGCCTGCTCGTTCGAGCCGCTCGGCCAGGAAGCGGATTGTGTCGTACCCCTCGGCATGCACCATCACCAACGCGCCGGTTTCCTTGGCCGCGGCCATGACCTCGAGCATCTGCCGGTCATTCAGGACCAGATCGTCATAGGTCATGAACACCTTGAGTGAGGTGTACCCGGCCTCGACCAGCGCCGGCAGTTCCTGCCCCAGAACGCTTGGGGTAGGGTCGGAGATGATCAGGTGGAAGCTGACGTCGGTATGGCACATGCCTTCTGCGGCGGCATGATAGTCAACGAGCGACTGCCGCAGGCCCATGCCCTTCTGCTGGAGACAGAAAGGCATCACTGTCGTGTTGCCGCCGAAAGCGGCGGCGAGTGTGCCGCTCTCGAAGCTGTCGGCCATGACGATTTCAGGCGGGCCAGGCTGTTCAAGATGCACATGGCTGTCGATGCCGCCAGGAAGGGCGAGTAGCCCATCGGCGTCAATGATTTCGCGCCCGTCGTTAAGGTTGCAAGCCAATGCGACTATTTTGCCGCCGCTGATCCCGATGTCGCTTCGGAATGTATCGGAAGCCGTGACCACATTGGCGTTCTTGATGACGAGATCGAAGCTCATGGCATCCCGGTGATTGGAGTGATCGTATGACGATCGTATATCGAAAGAATGCAGTTTGGTAAATTTCCTTTTTGGAAAAAGGCATTTTCCGGTCTATTTTGCATCCGCCGTGCTTGACCCTCGCATTCACCTATCGTATTAAAAGTATATACAATATGCACATAAGGCTCACACATGGACACCCTTGAATGGAAGCATCCCAAGCCACCCTTCCCGAAGGCGTTTTTCGATGACCTTCGTGCGTCGAAGGCCGGGTTCGTCTTGGCCGAGAGGTTTACCATCGCACCCGAAGAGGCTGGGAGGGCGTTTACGGTCAAGCGAGGACAGACTGTGCGCGTGGTCTGTGCCGAAGGCCCGCAGATCGCCGATATGTGCATCTGGAACGAACACGATCACAGCGAGCGGTTCTGGAATGAATATACGCTGAACCGCGAAGGGATCTTCGTACACCCAGATATGCGGCTGTGGAGCAATATGCCGAAGTTCAGGCCTATGATGACGGTGCTGACAGATACAGTTGAGAACAAGCCGATTCATCCCGGCGCCAGGCACCATTATGTTTTCGGCGCCCACTGTAACCCGCATGTCTGGCA
>NZ_RZQG01001085.1:0-1820 GCF_003998635.1 Mesorhizobium sp. M7D.F.Ca.US.004.03.1.1 | reverse complement strand
CATCGTCGCGCTCGGCGCCATCTGCCTCGGCTATCAGCCGTGACGAAAATGCGCATCGCGAAGATCCTGAATTTTCGTGATGGCGCCGACAGGCAAACTGGCTAATCTGAACGCCCGAGAGCAACAGATCACTTTCGGGAGTCTTCATGGACCTTGCCACCATCCTTGCCTTCGCGGCTGCCTTCTTCGTGTTCGCTGCCAGCCCCGGACCGGACAACATGACGATCGTCGCGCGCACTATCTCCAGCGGTGCCGCCTCGGGTATCGCCTATGGCGCAGGCACGGTGGTTGGTATTCTCATCTTCCTGATCCTCGCCGCCTTCGGCCTGTCGATCATCGCCGCCAAGATGACGCTCGTCATGACGGTGCTTCGTTATGGCGGAGCGGCCTATCTGATCTGGATGGGCATCAGGCTGTGGACCGCCATGCCCGTCGTGCCGGAACTGCAACCCGTCTCCGGACGGCACGGGCTGCTGACGATTTTTGCCACCGGCATCGCGCTCAATCTCGGCAATCCGAAAATGCCTTTGTTCTACGTTGCGCTGCTGCCGAACGTCGTCGGCGCATCACTCAACGCTGGTCATCTCGGTGTGCTGATGATTGTGATCCTGACCGTCGAGGTCGTGGTGATCGGCGGCCATGTCATCCTTGCCGGTCGCGTCCGCAACCTGTTGCGCACACCGAAGATCGTGCGTCGCGTGAACCGCGCGGCGGGCGGTGTGATGATCGGTGCCGGCCTCGCCGTGGTCGCCACGCGCTGAGAAGTTTTGCGCAGTCGCCGCGCTATTTTCTGCGCGGCGGCGCCTCGGCCTGATCGAGGATTTTGCGCAAGAACGCCGCGTGGCCGCGGAACGCGCGCCGTCCGCTCGTCGTCGCCCTGACGCGCGTCAGCGGCCGCCGTCCGACGAACAGCTTTTCGATATCGACATAGCCGGCCCTGGCCAGCGTATCGAGATGCGCGCCGAGATTGCCGTCGGTGACATCCATGATGGCCTTCAACTGGCTGAAGTCCAGCGTTTGCCGCCTTTCCAGCATGTTCAGGGCGGCCATGATCCTGAGCCGCGTGCTCTGGTGGATGATTTCGTCGGCGCTCATCGGTCAGCTCCGATACGGCCGAGGTCGCTGCCGTGGGGCTCTGCAATCTTGAACGGCGACAGGGCCGCTTGATCCTGTGCGATCGACATTGAAGCACTCCTGCATTCCATGCAGAATACTCTGTGATGTAGAGTTGTCTGTCAATTCGCATGTAAGCGGGTGATGCGATTGTGCTTGACAAGGTGAAGCCGCGATCGGCCATCAGCTCGCAGTATAGATCGTCTGCTTGCACGAGATGATCGCACCGATGAAGCAGGGGTCATGATATGATCGGCCGAAGATCGATGCGCAAAGCTGCTGACTGATCTTCGGAGCTTCACGAGAGGAACGGTCCCGCAGGGTGTAGAGAATGTCGACGGTACACTCTAGGCAATGGTCGAAGATCAGCAGCGGATTTTTGCGACGATCAGCACGATCATGTGTGATCCGTAACCAAAATTTAAGCTGCAGAAATCAGTCTGTTGCTTCGCTGGCTAGCAAGCCGCGAGTCAGATATGCATGAGCGCGCCGGGTCATTACGGCCATCGGCACAACGGAAGGGGCATCGCATGGCTAAGCAGTCATCCAAAGCGCCGGCGTCCAAGGCACCGGCAAAGAAAGCACCCGTAAAAGCAGCGACGGCGAAGGTCGCAGCTGCAGTGAAGAAAGCAGCACCTGCTGCCAAGCCGAAGGCGGCCGCGCCCAAGGCAAAAGCAGCACCGGCCAAGAAGCCGGCAGTAAAGGCC
>NZ_RZQG01001084.1:0-1827 GCF_003998635.1 Mesorhizobium sp. M7D.F.Ca.US.004.03.1.1 | reverse complement strand
GTCCAGTACTGCGACGGATCGCTGGTTGCCAGAATGGTCGCCAGAGCCACGACGACAAAGGTCGAGACAAGATCAAGCCGGCGCAGTTTGCGGACAATGAGCATGCCGCCGAAGAGCACGAGCGGAAGCAGCGGCAGATTGCCGCCAACCCACCAGGTGGCTGGTTGGTCGAGCAGCAGCGCAGACAGCGCCACGCCCAGCGCAGCCGGATTGAAAAGGTGCTTCCGGCCGATGGCGAGAATGAACTTGGATGATATCGCCCAGACGGACGCGAATGCCACCGCCGCGATTCCCTTGATGTCCGTGGTGGCTACCGGATCGAGGATGAGCGCCAGGATGAGCACGGTGATGTAGACGGACTCGTTGTTGGCCGGGACAGCGAAGACATGCGCAAAGACCTTGTTGGTGAGCCAGCAGGTGGCCAGCGCCAAAGCCGTGGTGAAGGCGAGCGCAATCGGATCATGTGGCACCAGCTTGGCGAAGCCGAGCACGAACGCTGCGCTGACCAGCGTGATCAGATAGTAGAGGACCAGCCTGTACATAGTCAGGCGATCGAGAAACCGGTCGATGGTTTTGATCATGGCAGGCAAAGGGCTCCGAATCCGGTTGTCGGTGTGGCGCGGCCATTGGCGTTGACGACATAGCCCTCCAGGCCAGGCGTCTGCTCGATGAAGAGAATGCCGTTCCGGCCCATGGCGAAGGCCGCGGTGGCGAAACGATCGGCTTCGAGCACATCGGCGCCGATGACGGTCAGGCTCACGATGTCCTGGATCGGGCTGCCAATCCCATGCGGGTTGTAGATGTGTTGACCGCGGACATAGGTGCCGGAGGTTGCGACACCGCGCCCGCGGGGATAGACGATCTTTACGACCTCGTCCGCGTTGAAGGGATTGCGGATGCCGACGCTCCAGTCATGGCCCGAAGCGTTCTTGCCGCAGGACTGGACGTCGCCTCCCGCCTCGATGAAGAAATCGCTGATGCCGGCTCGCTGAACGATGGCTGCCGCGTTGCGGATGGCCCAGCCCTTGACGATGCCGGAAGGATCGAGCGACCCGTCGGGCTTGCGAATATCAAAGTAACCGTCCGTCTCGTCTTTCGTCTGCCGCGCGAGAGCAAGCACTTCGTTCATCTCGCCGCTCCAGTCGACGACGGGAACGTCGCCGCGGTTGATGGCCGAGATCTCGCTGTCGGCCCGGTATGTGCTGAAGCGCCGGTCGATATGCTCGAAATAGCCGAAAACGGTCTCGATCAGCTCACCGTTCGACGCGCCGCCAACGTCGACCGTAATGGGCATGCCCATCAAAATACGCGTTTCACGCATGGAACTACGACGACGCTTTCTTCAGCGCGCCGCGCAGCGACTGGATGAAAGCCCTGCTGGTCAGCGTCGCGCCCGAAATAATGTCGACATTGGCGCTTTGGGCGGTGATCGCTTCGTCGCGCAGCATGGGCAGCGCCTGCCTGTTGATATTGATGGAGGTGCGGCGATCGGAGGGGTATTTCAGCACCTTCAGCGCCGTGAGTTGCCCACCCTGTACGAGGGCCTGAATCTGGATGATGCCGTAATAGGCATCGGCGGGCGGACCGGTGTAGACGCCGTCGGCATAGCCCTGTGTGGCGACCTTCATTCCCGCCGGGACAAAACGTGCGGGCGCGTCCGGATATGCCGGCCTCGGCTGCGGGACTGGTATGTAGACGGCTGGAGTCACTGCGAATGAAGGGGTTGATGACGCATGATCAGTGACAGCCGGCGCCACTGGCTGCTCCGGTGGCGCCGGCGATGGTTGTGGTGCCATCCGAACCGCTGTCTTCACTGAATCATTTGGC
>NZ_RZQG01001083.1:0-1830 GCF_003998635.1 Mesorhizobium sp. M7D.F.Ca.US.004.03.1.1 | reverse complement strand
GTCTCACTCTCGCCCTTGAAGGAAATGGCGCGGCGAGTGCGGTTTCCACGAACGCCAGCGATGCCGGGTCCTTGAGGCTGGAGACGAAGATGGGGACCGGGGCGATGCCGCGCTGGTGCATCGGTTGGCGCGGCTGGCGGGGGCGCAGGCAGAAACTGTCGAGCCGGTCGCGGTCCCAAAAGTTGGCTACTACGAACCCGGCCGCGGCGTCGTCCCCCTCCCCCTCGAGGGAAGGGTCCGGCCGCAGGCCGGGGGTGGGGTCCTCTCCGGAGCACGCCGAGCTAAAGAAACACCGCGCCCGGTCGTACCGACCCCACCCGGCCCTGCGTGCCACCCTCCCCTCGAGGGGGAGGGAAAGGTCGTGCCGATCCTGTTCTACCGCTCGATGCTGCTGGCCGCCGATGTCGCGCCCATCGACGCCCTCTTTGAAGCGCTCAGCCAGCGCGGCATCGCCCCGGTCCCCATCTTCGTCTCCAGCCTCAAGGACCCGGCATCGCTGGCGTTCGTGGAAACCGCACTCGCCGCGCTGAAACCCGCCGCCATCATCACCGCGACCGCTTTCGCGTCCGGCGCCGAACCCGGCGTCGAAACCTTGTTCGACCGCGCCGGCGTGCCCGTCTTCCAGGTCATCGTCGCCACAACCCGCCGCGACATCTGGGAGAACAACCAGCGCGGCCTGGCGCCCGCCGACCTCGCCATGCATGTCGTGCTGCCCGAGCTCGACGGCCGCATCCTCGCCGGCGCCATTTCCTTCAAGGGCGAGAGTGAGACCGATCCAGCGCTTGGCCACCGCGCCTTCGCCAACCGGCCGGAGCCGGATCGCGTGGCGCAGGTCGCGGACCGTGTCGCGGCCTTCATCCGTCTGCAGGAGACGCCCCGCGCCGAGCGCAAGCTGGCCATCCTGATTCCGGATTATCCGAGCGCTCCTGGCCGCACCGGCTATGCGGTCGGCCTCGACGTGCCGTCCAGCGTGCTGGCCATGCTGCACGACCTGAGGGAACAGGGCTATGGCGTTGAAGGGATTCCAGAGACGCCGCGTGGGTTGCTGGATTTGCTGGAAGCCAGCGATACTGGATTGACCTTGGATAGCTACATTGCCTTCTCGACAGAGTTGCCGACTGCAGCAATCGCTGCGGTCGAAGCCGCTTGGGGCAAAGCGGAAGATGAGACGGGTCTGTGCGCCTCGCGCCAACCTTCGCGACCGACCGCCGCCCACTTCCCCTTCCGCGCCACGACCTTCGGCAACGTCACCGTAGCACTCGCCCCAGACCGTGGCCGCTCCGCCGACCGCCGCGCCGACTACCACGACCCAACGCTTCCCCCACGTCATGCGCTGATGGCCTTCGGCCTATGGCTGCGCAAATCGCTCGGCGTCCACGCGCTTGTCCATGTCGGCGCGCATGGCACGCTGGAGTGGCTCCCGGGCAAGACGGTAGCGCTGTCGGAAAACTGCTTTCCCGAGATCGTCACCGGTCCCTTGCCCGTCATCTATCCCTTCATCGTCTCCAATCCCGGCGAGGCTGCACAGGCCAAGCGGCGCATCGCCGCCGTCACCCTTGGCCATCTGCCACCGCCCCTGACCGGCGCCGGGCTCGATGAGGATCAGCACAAGCTCGAGCGGCTGGTCGACGAATATGCCCAGGCCGACGGGCTCGACCGTCGCCGCCGCGACCGCCTGGCCAAGCTGATCGTCGACACCGCGCAAAAGACCGGCCTCGCCTCCGAAGCTGGCGTTGCCAGGACCGACGCGCCCGATGAAGCGCTGCGCCGCATCGACGCCTGGCTCTGTGACCTCAAGGACTTCGCCATCAAGGACGGGCTGCATATCTA
>NZ_RZQG01001082.1:0-1833 GCF_003998635.1 Mesorhizobium sp. M7D.F.Ca.US.004.03.1.1 | reverse complement strand
CCAGGATGTCGCCGTTAGCCAGAGCCTTTGTGCCGAGCACGGTGAAAGTCTTGTCCTGCGTCCGCTCCAGCCTTTCGGCCAGCCTGTGTGCAATAGCATACAGAAGCGCATCGACCACCGAGGCGCGGTCGTCTGCACTCGCCCGGCGCCAATACGTCCCGAGCACGGCTTGCGCGATCCCCCTACCGTCGAACGCCGCGGAGATCGAGCGGAGCTGCGACTCTGCAGGTCCACCGTGCCCAAGCACTATCGCCGCCTGGCGCACAGTCTCAACCAACTTGACCGCGTCACTCTGCTCATCGGCAGCTGCCGAAAGCGATGGGGCGCAGATCGCGAGTAGCACCGGGACAAGCAACAGCCGGGCCAAAGCTGCCCAGCTTGCGTACGACCATGGGCCTGCTGTCATGATCCTATGTCATCCAATGCGCTGTTGGCTGTCAACATCGAGCGTCTCGGGAGCCTGTAGAGGCGCATGCCCAAAAGCGGCAGCCAGCGGTTCGAGGCGAGCGACCCGCGCTTTCTGCCTTTCCGTCAGGTCGGGATGGCGGCTACGCACCTGTTTGCCGAACGTCGCGGCGACCTGCAGTACCCGCTCCTCGCAGCCGCGGGAAAATGGCAGGCCCAGTTCACGGTAGATCCGCTTCATCTCACCCGCGGGGTCGGCGGTGAGATCCTGCAGCCGCACTTCCGCGAGGTCGGCGGCTGAGATCTGAGCTCTATCGGCTAGATAGTGCATCTCTGTCGCGAGATATTCGCAGGTGATGATCTCCTCCTGCTCATCCTCGGGCAGTGGCGGCTGCAGGGCGAACGCACGTTGCAATTCGCGCGCCAGAAGCAGGTTGGACCGGAACACGACTTCCGGCGAACGGGAGATGTGGACAAACTTGGCGCCCGGAAACAGTTCCTGGAGGTAGCGGACGCGCGCCGTATGGCTCGGCGACTTGAGCAGAAGTCGCCGTCCGCCTGCAACGAGAGTAAGCTTCTGAACGAAACCGAACTGATGCGAGCGCCAGCGGCTTAACTCCCCCTTCGAAAGCGCGTCGAGATCGTGAAATCGATTAAAGAAGGCTTGCCGGCGGGGAAGTATGGCGCGTCCCGCGAGGACGGACATCCCTCCCAGATTGTTCAACGCGAAGTCGTCCTCCCCCGGCAGCTTGGCGCCCACTGGCACGACTGCGCTAAGGCGCGTCAACGGCAGCAACGGCACGAAAAGGTAGCGCAGGAGAAACCATCCAGGGACGAATGCCTGAGGGGCCAGGACCTGCGGCCAACTCGGCGATCTCAGGTCTGGGTCGGCTGCCAGCAGGTTCTGCAAAAACGTCGTTCCGGATCGGAAGTAGCCGAGGACGAACACGGGGGCATTATCCCTCCCCATCTGGGGAGGTCGTAGCCGCAGCCATGCCGCAAGGATCACGCGCTCCGGCAGGGAGGCGACTGTATTGATCCCCGAAAGCAGGAGCAGGAGCACCAGGCGCGGCCAGTAGGCGGGGGGAATGTGGCCTTCCGCGCGCCATAGAATCCGCAGCACGGCGTCAAGAGGTGCCACGCACATGAAGTGCGGATACGGCAAATAGGGCGCCAGCCGACGGGCTGCGAGCGAGATGCTTTCGTGCAGGGCCTTCATAAGGCAGTCCGGAACATCATGGTCTCGGTGGTCAATCCCGGCCCAAACGCCATGCCGCAGCCGAGCAAGCCCGACGGCTCCTTCAGCATTTCAGCCATCACGAACATCACGGTCGCCGATGACATATTGCCGTATTGCCGGAGCACTTCGCGCGATACGGCGAGCGCGGTCGAGCGGGCACTCAAACTGGAGCCGACCGCGTCGAGCAC
>NZ_RZQG01001081.1:0-1835 GCF_003998635.1 Mesorhizobium sp. M7D.F.Ca.US.004.03.1.1 | reverse complement strand
GATCCTGGCGACGCCGCCGGCGATCGAGACATCGGCGGCAAGATCGTTGACCGCGAGACCCGAGCGCGCATCGACCAGGCGCGCACCGGAGGTGCTCACGCTGCCGCCGATGACAGGCGATGTCGCGGGACCGCGCACCTGCACGTTGACATTGGCCGTGCCCGATAGCGACAAGCCTTGCGCGGCAAGCTTCTGGCTGAGCAGGCCGAAGGGCACGGCGCCATTGAAGTCGAGGGCCAGCGCCGGCGTGCCTGCCGTCGTTACGGTACCACCGCCCTTGAGACCGAGGCCGGCTCCATCGCTGACATTGGCATTGAATGTCAGCTTGTTGCCGGCAAAGGTGCCCGACGAGGAAACACTGACCGCACCGACACCAGCACCTCGGGTCTGCGATGTCTGCACCCCGGCCGCATCGATGTTGAAGGCGACGGCGGGATTCGCCGGCGCACCCGTCACCTTGACCGTGCCCGAAATCGAGCCGGCGGCGTCGAGCCCCGGCGAGAAACTGTTGGCGAGCGACATCGGCACCCGCGCCAGCGTCGCGTTGATGTCGAGCGCCGTGCCGACCTTGCCGGTCACCGTCGCCGTGCCGCCGCCAAGGTTGAGCACCAGCCGGTCCAGCGTCGTCGTGCCATTGGCGATGCTGACGGTCGAGGCCTGGGCAATGGCTGCCTTGATGCCCTGAACGGTCGCCTGGCCGGATGCAAGCTCGATGGTTGTCGTGCCGTTGGCCACTTTCACCCGGCCCGCGGCCTGCGCCGGAATGCCCTTGACGGTTGCGCCGCCGGAGAAGCCGGTCCAGTCACCGTCACGCGTCAAATCGACATCGATGCCGCTGATCACGGTGCCGCCCGACGTGACGGTGTTGGCGCGGATCTTTCCGGAGATCACGGGTACTGCCAGATAGTTGGCGACCAGTGCATCGATAGAGACGGCTTTCGCCTGCAGGTCGCCGCGCGTAATCGATGCTGTCGCCGCCTTGATGGCGACCTGCGGTGCGGTGCCGTTCTTCGAGAAAGCAATCGTGCCGCGCACGTCGCCTTCGGCCTTTTCCAGCGCCAGTGCCGCCAACGGGCCAATATCGGGCAGGTCGAGCGCGATCGTGCCGACTGGAACGAACTTCTCATCCAGCGCCAGATCGCCGGAAATCCTGTTCTTGCCCAGTGACAGCAGCAGGCCGTTGATGGCGCTCTTGCCGTCCGCCGTCGCCAGCACCGCGCTACCTTGCAGCGCCTGGCCGGCGACATTGCCGGTCAGCTGCACATTCGCCGCCGGGTTGGCGGCATCAGCCTTGCCGGTGGCGGTCAGCTTCAGCCCGGTGATCTCGCGCGATGCCACCAGCAGCCTGTCGCTGTCCACCGTCAGTGACAGATCGGGCGCCGCAGCTGGCCCCTGTGCGTTCAGCGCAAAGGCGATGGCGCCCTTGGCATCCTTCGACAGCAGCGAGATGTCGCTCAGCACACCCTTGATGTCGGCGGCGACCTTGTTGTCAGCAAGGCTCGCCTGCCCGTCGGCAGTCAGCGCGCCCGAGGTCAGCTTCAATCCGCCTATATCGATACTGCCGTTGGGGTCGCGCTTCAGCGTGGCACTGATCTGCGCGCGTTCGCCAAGCATGCCGCGCGCCGCCGCCGGCAAGGCCGATGATGGGGCATCCGCCTTTAGGTTGAGGTCTATAGCGCCGTCACGCAGCGACACCTGGCCCGCGACCTGGCTGTTCAGCGCATCACTCTTGAGAGAGCCGCTATCGATGGCGACCGCGTCGGCTGTCAGCCGGGCACTAAGTGCGGCCGTGACCTTGCCAGCGATCAGCGGTGCGATCGCGGGATTGTCGAGAC
>NZ_RZQG01001080.1:0-1835 GCF_003998635.1 Mesorhizobium sp. M7D.F.Ca.US.004.03.1.1 | reverse complement strand
GCGTAGCGCCGTCCGGGCCGAACAGCAGCGCCCGGTTGGCGAGCTTGCCGTCGGCGCGCAGGATGGCGGTCGAGCCGATATGCAGGAAAACGCCGAGCTCCTTGGCCAGCTTGCGCGCGGTCGAGACGATGATGTCCTTGTCCTCGGATGTGAAGGAGGCGGCGCGCGCTTGCTTGTCGCGGATCAGTGCGCCGGTCATTTCCGGCGTCTGGATATAGGTCGCGCCCTGGCTTGCGGCTTCGCGCACCAGCCGTTCGAGATCGACCGCGTTGCGCTCGGGGCTCTCGCCCGAACGCATCTGGATCGCAGCCGCCTTGAAAACACCCATTGTCATATCCTCAAATCGTCGCGCCGTTGGCGAGCAGTTTGTCCAGCCGGCCTTCGGCCTCCAGCTCGTGCAGGTCGTCGCAGCCGCCGACATGCGTATCGCCGATGAAAATCTGCGGAAAAGTCGAGCGGCCGTGGGCGCGGGAAATCATTTCCTGGCGCAGTTCCGGCGAGAAGGAGGCATCGTGCTCGGTAAAGGCGACGCCCTTGCGCTCAAGCAGCCGCTTGGCTGCCGTGCAGTAGCCGCACATCATGCGGGTGTAGATGGTGACATCGGCCATGACGAATTTCCGCTGTTCGTTGCCGACTTATATAGTCGCGGACTCGTCCGCCCGGAAGTCCCCCGGCAACACACGGGCAAAGGTCAGCACGTCGACGGCGGCCGCACCTCCCCTTTTCAGTGCCTTGGTGGCGGAACGCACGGTGGCGCCGGTGGTGTAGACATCGTCGATCAGCAGCACCCTGCGGCCGGCAATCTCGATTTCCGACTCGGCGGGCACTCGAAAGGCGGCCCGCACATTCTCCTCGCGCTCCTGCCGCTCCAGCCCAACCTGCTGGCGGGTGAGTTTCACACGCCGCACCGCCGAGGGTGCGAAGGGCAAGTCGCTGAGCACCGACACTGCCCTCGCCAGTTCCGCCGATTGGTTGAACCGTCGCCTGAAGAAACGTCGCCAGTGCAGGGGCACCGGCACCACCACATCCGCTTCGGCGATGAGATCGGCACCCGCGCGCACCATCCAGCGCGCCATCCACGGCGCGAGATCCGTGCGGTCCTGGTATTTCAGCCCTTGCACCATCTGGCGGGCGACTCCTGAATAGGCGACCGCAGCCCGCGCCCGCTCGAAAGGCGGCGGATCGGCAATTGCCTCGGCCGACAGAAAGCCTTCGCCCATATGGTGGGTGAACGGCGTGCCCATCACCGGGCACCATGGCCGTTCCAGCAGCCTGAGCTTCGGCCAGCAGGCGCCGCACAGCACGCCGGGCTGCGAGACATGCCGGCGGCAACCAGCGCAGACCGGCGGAAACAGGATGCGCGCCGGCCAGCCGAGGGCCGATCGGGCGAAGCGCTTGATCTCGCCGGGCTTGATCTTGGACATCGGATCGGCCACGTGGTTGGTTCTCCGTGCCAAGTATACCAACTATATCAGGGCGTGGACAAACAAGGATCCGCCCGTTGCAGCCGATAATGGATACCTCTCTGTGGCTGGCGCACAAGCGGCGCGCGCTCACCCATCCGGTTGACGGCGCGGACTTCCTCATGCGCCGTACGGCCGAGGATCTTGCCGACCGGCTGGGCGCCGTCGAGCGCCGGTTCGGCAAGGCGGCTGTGCTGTTTTGCCAGACCCCGGCGGCAGCCGAAATGCTCGCCGAAAGCGGCAAGGTCGCCGACATTGTCCGCGTCGAAACGGATACGGCTTTCCTGAGCGGCGGCGGCGCCGGCTTGATCGCTCCGCTGGAAACCGTGCCGTTCGAGCCGGAGAGCCTCGATCTGGTGGTCTCGCTTCTGT
>NZ_RZQG01000107.1:0-10886 GCF_003998635.1 Mesorhizobium sp. M7D.F.Ca.US.004.03.1.1 | reverse complement strand
GGCAAGCCGCTTACGGAATTGCCGCCGGCCTGGGGCGGGCTGACCGCCAAGGGCGTGACGCCGCCGGTCACCGAGGCGCAGTCGGCGCATCTCACCAATGCCAGCTTCGCCATCGACGATGCCAGCGGCTTCAACGAGAAGACCTCGGTCATCACGCGCGACCTCTGGCACCGTTTCTATCAGGAGCAAATGCAGATCGACGCGGGCAAGAACGACAAGTTCGTCGCCTGGGCCGATTCCGGCGGCCTGGTGATGGGCCATTATGACGGATCGGTGCTGCCGATGTGGGCGGTGGCGAAGAAATACGTTCTGGCCGACAATTTCTTCCAGGGCGCCTTTGGCGGCTCCTTCCTCAACCATTTCCAGCTCGCCTGCGCCTGCGCGCCGGTCTATCCGCACGCCGACACCAGCCCGGTGAAGGGGCAGATCGCCGTGGTCGAAGCCGACGGCAAGACGCTGAAGGTCGCCGACAATTCGCCGCCGTCGGCACTTGGCGGCGCACCGAAATTCGTCAATGACGGCGCCATCACGCCCGACTTCTATGCGGTCAACACCATGCAGCCGCCCTATCAGCCGAGCGCCAACAAGCCGGTCGAGGGTGGCGACAAGGCGCTGGCCGATCCGGCGCAGCCGACGACGCTGCCGCCGCAGCACGACATCACCATCGGCGACCTGCTGACGCTGAAGGGCGTCGACTGGGCCTGGTATGCCGGCGCCTGGCAGGCAACGCTCGACGGCAAGAACGCGACGCCGGTGCCGAACTTCCAGTTCCACCACCAGCCGTTCAACTATTTCGCCGCCTACGCGCCGGGCACGACCGCGCGGACAGAGCACCTGCGAGACGGTGGCCTGGATGGCGCCGAGTTCATCAAGGCGATCGACGACGGCAAGCTGCCTTCGGTGAGCTTCTACAAGCCGCAAGGTAATCTCAACGAGCATGGCGGCTATGCCGATGTGGCGAGCGGCGACCAGCATCTCGCCGACCTCGTTTCGCATCTGGAAAAGAGCCCGCAATGGAGCCACATGCTGGTGGTCGTCACCTATGACGAGAATGGCGGCTTCTGGGACCATGTCGCGCCGCCAAAGGCCGACCGCTGGGGGCCGGGCAACCGCATCCCGGCTTTCATCATCTCGCCCTATGCGAAGATGGGCACGCTCGACCACACGCAATACGACACGACGTCGATCCTGCGCTTCATCACCGCGCGCTACGATCTGCCGGTGCTGACCGGCATCGTTGCCCGCGACAAGGCGCTGCGCAACAACGACCAGCCGCCGATGGGCGACCTGAGCGCAGCGCTCGATCTCAGCCGGTAGGTGGACTTCAAATCTTGCCGCCGCGTCGCAAAGGCGCGGTGGCCTGTTTCAAGGGCCGGTCACCAAAGCGAAAACCAGTTTCTGCAGATTGCCACCATCGCCGAATTCGACGCGGTCGAAATCGCGGCTTGCCTGTACACGCGCCTTCGAGATCGCGTCGAGCCGCTTGACCACCTCGGTCCTGGTCTTGCTGCATTTGGGATCGTCGGCAATGGTCAGGCCGTCCGTCGCCGCTTCAATGTCGTGGACCATCTGCACCATGCTGGCGCCATGCACTTGTTCATGGGCGCTGACGCTGGCGATGAAGACGTCCCAGCTCTTCTGGACGGCCGGCGGCAACGAACCCGCAGGCTTCGGCAAGGCGTAGGTGATGATCAGTTTCGGCCGCCCCATTGTCAGCACGCAGTCCTTGCCCCTTGGCTTGTAGTCCCTGCCGCTCCAGGTCAGTTTGAAGTTGGTGTAGGCCATGGTGCGCGTCTTGGCGCCGCGGATCAGCGGCCCTTTCTCGCCGATCGAGCGGTAGAGTTCGGCGCCGGACTGGCCCGAGATGGCGTAGGTCTCGACTTTCTCGACCGGCTTCCACTGCGCATGGGCGGTGAGCGGCAAGGCCAGCAAGGTGGCCAACAGAAGACACAGACGAACACAGGCTCTCAACACCGCTCTCCGCAAAATCAGGACCGGGCGACATCTGCGCGACGGGCAATGCCACAGGACAGCTTTTCCTATAGAATGCCTGCTGGTGCTGCAAATGCCCTAGAGGGGGTCAATTGGGGGAAGTCATGAGAGCTGGATATCTCGTCGTCGCCGGTGCGGTCGCGGTCCTGCAGGCCGCGCAGCCGACTTTTGCCGCGTCGTGCGGCGGCTGGGCTGCGAAGATGGAGGAAGACGAGGGCGGCAGCGTGCTGACCGCCTCGGTCTGCGGCGGCCCGAAAGGCGATGCGCATCTGATGCTGACCTGTTTCGACACGCCGGTGCTGAGTTTCGATCTCGGCGCCACAGGCCAGCAACTGGAGCCCGGCCTCAGCGGTTCGTTCGAGTTCAAGGCCGACGGCAAGACGGTGACCAAGACGCTGCAGCTCGAGGCCATGTACAACTACTTCGTGGTCAATCTGGCGAAAGCCGATCCGCTGCTGGACCTGCTGCGCGGAAAAGGCGAGGTCAGCGTCAGCGCGGCCAAATACGGCCAGACCAGTTTTCCGCTGAAGGGCTCGAGCGCTGCCATCGGCAAGGTGCTGGCGCAGTGCGGCAAGGCCAAGCCGGCGGGTGATGCGGATTGAACCTCAGAGGGTTGTGCCAGCGCCCGGTGGGAGCGTATCCAAATCTTGCCGCTGCCAGCGCCTCACGATATGCCCGACACCATGATCACCTTCCGCCGTGCGCAAGCCTCCGACCTGCCTGACATCGTCGCCATGCTGGCCGATGATCCGCTTGGCGCCGGCCGCGAGGACGCCTCGGTGCCGCTGGCGCAAGGCTATGTCGATGCCTTCAACGCCATCGATGCCGACCCCAACCAGCTGCTGGCGGTGGCCGTCGAGGGCGCCGAGGTGGTCGGCACCTTGCAGATCACTTTCCTTGCCGGCCTGTCGCGCAAGGGCGCCTGGCGCGGGCAGATCGAGGCGGTTCGGGTCGCCGGCCACAGGCGCTCGGGCGGCATCGGCAGGCAGATGATGGAATGGGCGATCGCGCAATGCCGGGCGCGCGGCTGCAGCCTCGTCCAACTGACCACCGACAGGTCGCGCGCGGACGCGCACCGGTTCTATGAAAGCCTCGGCTTCATCGGCAGCCATCTCGGCTACAAGAAGAGCCTTTAGCCGGACGGAAAACCGCTGCACACTTTTTGTGGAATTGCTCGCGGCGTTCGTGCATTGCGCTGGCGCATTCGGGAAATCGTTCAGGCACACTTCAATTCGCAGGCAAGAGGGGATATAGGTCAGGCAAGTTGACCTATATTGCTGCGTCTGGGGAGGCGTGTCGTGACTTTGATGAACCTGTTGGCTTCGCGCTCGTCGCGCATGAAAGCGTCCGAAATTCGCGAACTCCTGAAGCTGCTCGACCAGCCCGACATCATCTCGTTTGCCGGCGGCATTCCCGATCCGGCGCTGTTCCCGGCCGAGGCCATCCGCGACGCCTATGCCGATGTGCTGGGCGGTGCAGAGGCGGGTGCCGCTCTGCAATACCAGGTCTCGGAAGGCTATCTGCCGCTGCGGCGCTGGTTGGCCGGGCAGATGGGCAAGCTCGGCGTCGCCTGCGACGAGGCCAACATCTTCATCACCTCTGGCTCGCAGCAGGCGCTGGACTATCTCGGCAAACTGTTCCTGTCGCCGGGCGATACCGCGCTGGTGACATGGCCGACCTATCTCGGCGCCTTGCAGGCCTTCAACGCCTACGAGCCGCGCTATGAGCGGCTGACGGTGGACGGCGGCAACATGACGCCGGATGCCTATCGCGCGGCGGCTGCCGCTAATGGCGGCAAGGCCAAGTTCGCCTATCTGGTGCCGGATTTCGCCAATCCGACCGGCGAGACCTTGAACCGCCAGCAGCGCGAGGCGGTGCTCGACCTTGCCGGCGAACTCGACATCGCCGTCATCGAGGATGCCGCTTATCGCGCGCTGCGCTACGACGGCGAAGGCGTGCCGCCGATCCTGGCGCTCGACTGCATCAGGTCCGGCGGCATCGACAAGGCACGCACGCTCTATTGCGGCTCGTTCTCGAAAATCCTGTCGCCAGGCATGCGAGTCGGCTGGGTCTGCGCGCCGCGCCATGTGGTCGAGAAGCTGGTGCTGATGAAGCAGGCCTCCGACCTGCACAGCCCGTCGATCAACCAGGTGGTGATGCATCGCGTCGCCGAAGCCGTGTTCGACGGCCAGGTGGAAAAGCTCATCGGCGCCTATCGCGAGCGCCGCGATGGCCTGCTGGCAGCACTGGAAGCCAACATGCCGGAGGGCGTGACCTGGAGCCGTCCGGAAGGCGGCATGTTCGTCTGGGTGACGCTGCCCGAGGGTTCCGATGCGACAGCGCTTCTGGCGCGGTCGGTGAAGGAGGCGCGGGTCGCCTTCGTGCCCGGCAGTGCCTTTTTTGCCGACGGCACCGAGCGCAACACGCTGCGGCTGTCCTTCACGCTTGCCGACCGGCGCGCGGTGAGCGAAGGCATTCCAAGACTGGCCGCCATCCTGAAGGGATAAGCCAGGCGCCGGAGGCCGGCCTCCTACGCCGTTACGCTCGACAGCCTGGCGCGAGCCAGCTTGCCCAGCGATTTCCGGAACCCTTGCTCGTCGTTCTCAACGACGAATACCAATGTCTTGAAGTCCAGCATGAACTCGTCGATCGCCGTCGTAACCGCCTGCGACCTGCCCTTGAACCGACGCAGCAGGGCGTTCGCTTCTTCGATGCCGTTGATGCCGGCGCTATCGACAAGCGCTTCGAGCCTTTGAAAACAGTCCAAGCAAAATTCCTCCCAGCCGCGCCACAAAACCCAGTTGGGAGCGGAAGGTTCCAGTTGGGAGAGGTCCCGCGAAAAGAAATCGCCTCCCACCGCTTGAATTACGCGGATTCGACAGCCCGCCGGTTATATTTCTGTTCGGGTGGAACCTCTGCGGCCAATAAAGGTTCTCACCATGTCTGATCCCCCGTCAGACATCTGAAAGCTCGAGTATCCGCTTTCCAAAGGCCCGCTGGAGTCCCCCTCCCGGCGGGCTTTTTGTTTGCAAGACAATGGGCTCTTTACTTGCAAGACAGACTGGGGGTTTGCAAGACAGACTGGGGCCGGGCTTGCGGCAGGGGGGTGGCAGTTGGAAGGCGCGCCCACATTGACGGCGCGCTCTCCGAACCTAAATTCGAAAGCCTCACGAGGAGGCGTTTCATGGAAACCCAGGAATTGCACCGCGGCCGGCTCATCGACCATCTCCAACTGGTGGTCAGGGATCTCGCCGCCAGCAAACGCTTCTACGAGGCGATCTTCCGGGTGCTCGATGTTCCGATCGGAGGTGTCGGCGAGGGGTATTTCTGGGCCGACGAATTGTTCATCTCCAGTGCCGACAGCCCGGCGGCGTTGGGAAAACTCACCGGCCGCCATCATCTGGCCTTCCAGGCAAAGGACCATGCCATGGTCGAGGCCTTCTACAAAGCCGGGCTCGCCGGCGGCGGGACGGACAATGGCGCGCCGGGCGAACGGCCCTATCACCCCGGCTATTACGCCGCCTTTCTGCTCGATCCAGACGGCAACAACATCGAGGCCGTCTATCACGGTCCGCACACACGCAGCGCCGCTTCGGTGAAGATCACCTTTTAAGCCGTGCCGATAGTCAGCCGGTCTGCAAACACGGCTCTGTGCGCCTTGGCGCCCACTCGCGTTGGCGCCCTCGGACTGCGGCGCGATCGGTGATGCTGGAGAGATGCTGCTTAGCGTTGCCAATTTGGTGGCCCCAGTGCTAACCCTGCAAATGGCAGGCGGGAATCGGCATCGAAGCAACGCGTGCTGAAATCTTCTCAATAAAACTCCTATTACCCCGTCGTGGAGACTATTTTTTATGCAAAACCCAACAAGGGCGATCTGTGCCGCCGCGCTTCTATTTGCGGCCGAGGCCGTTGGCTTGAGCGGTGTATTATCCGTTGCTTATATTTCATCGGCACAGGCCCAGGAGGAATATCTTCCGACCCAGAAGGATTTTGTCGGCAAATGGAAACTCAACGGCGGAGCCATCCGGCCGCCGCGCGACATGAAGGAGGCGCCGACGCCGGAACAGGAAGCGGCCGCCAATGAGTTCCAGCAAACGGTGACCGCGTTTTACGGCGCGTTCGACTATCTGGAGATCACGGCGGACGGCCGCTACAATTTTCATCAGCCGGGTGACCCGAATTCGGGGGCCTGCGTCTGGTGCGGGACCTGGTCCTTCAGCAACAGTTCGGCGTGGCTCAAGCTGGATACGGCGCCTAGGCTGGATATCTACGCCAAGGACGGCGACATGCAGATGACCTACACTGCCGAACCCACCGAAAAATCCAAATATGCCTGGCTGGTTTTCGGTTGGACGAAGGCCGAGTAAGCGGCGCCCCTTGAAACAGGCCTGAAGCCACTTTTCATCCATCTCGTATCCCCGTATACGAGATGGCGTTCGCTGACCGAGGAGTCGCATGAGCCCGCTGCCTGAAACCGTGCCGTTTTTCAGCCAGTGGGAAACGCCAGACATGACCATGGCCGTGCTTGCCGACGGCGCCGAGGTGGCGCTGCGGCGCGATCCGTTGTGGCGGGGGTCGGGCGCCGAAACGCTCGAAGAATACGCGGTCTGGGCCGCCAACATCTGCGGCATGGCATGCCTGAAGATGATCCTGGCGAGCCGCGGCGAGATCGTGCCGACGATCGAACTGGCCAGGCGCTGCACTGGATATGGCGGCTATGTCGTCAACGAGGGATCGATCAGGGGGCTGATCTACGCGCCCTTCGTCAGCTTCGTGAAAGAGGTTTTTGGACTCCGTGCCGAGGTGATGACCAATGTCGCGACAGCGGACATTCCGGCGATCCTGGAGCGGCAGCGCTTCTTCATCGCTTCGGTCAGCAGTTCGATCCGTTGGCCCGAGCGCGAGCCGCCATCGAAGGGCGGCCATCTGGTGCTGGTCACAGCGACGTCGGACAAGGGTTTCCGCTTCCACAATCCGTCCGGCCATACCAGCGCCACACAGGCAAACGCAGTGTTGGCGCCAGCCGATTTCGACCGCTTCTTTGGCAATCGCGGCATTGCCGTCGCCATTTGATCTTTGACAGTTGAGGGATTTCGATGACCGGTAAGACAAGAGTGGCCATCCTCTATGGCGGGCGTTCGGCCGAGCATGACGTGTCGCGCCTTTCGGCCGCCAACGTGCTGAAGGCGATCGACCGGACGCGCTACGACATCGTGCCGATCGCCATTTCCCGCAACGGCAGATGGCTGCTGCAACAATCCTCCGTGGCCGACGGGGCAGGGGCGCCGGCATCCGAGGACGGCATGGAGGTTGCGCTTTTGCCCGGCGGCAAGGGCAGGCTGGTCGCCGTGTCGCGGGATGGAACGCAGCCTGACCCGGTCGACGTCGTCTTTCCCGTGCTGCACGGGCCGTTCGGCGAGGACGGCTCGGTGCAAGGTTATGCGGAAGTCGCCGATGTTGCCTATGTCGGCTGCGGCATCCTCGCCTCGGCCGCGGCCATGGACAAGGATGCCGCCAAGCGGCTGATGCGCGAGGCGGGACTGGCTGTTGCCCGCTCGCTGACCTTGCGGCGCGGGGAGCCCGTGTCCTTCAAGGAAGTCGCGGCGAAGCTCGGCCTGCCGGTGTTCGTCAAGCCGGCACGCCAGGGCTCGTCCTTCGGGGTCAGCAAGGCGACCGACAGTGCCGGCTTCACCGCGGCCGTCGAGGCGGCTTTCCAGCATGACAGCAAGGTTTTGGTGGAGGAGTTCGTCGAAGGCCGCGAGATCGAATTCTCGGTGCTGGAGCGCGCCGACGGCACCCTGACGGTCTCATTGCCCGGCGAGATCATTCCGGCCGGCAAGCACGGCTTCTACACCTATGAGGCGAAATATCTCGATGCCGACGGTGCGGTGGTCAAGGTGCCCGCCGATGTCCCGGCCGCCGTCGCCGACAGGGCCAGGGAGATGGCGCGGCAGGCTTTCCAGGCACTCGGCTGCGAGGCCATGGCGCGCGTCGATTTCTTCCTGCGCGCCGACGGCAGCCTGCTGGTCAACGAGGCCAACACCATTCCCGGTTTCACCGACATCTCGATGTATGCCAAGGCACTGGCGGCGTCGGGCATCGGCTACAGCCAGACCATCGACGTGCTGATCGAGCACGCGCTGGCCAGGCATGCGGCGCGCTGATCCCGTTCGGGGAGCGGGGCCCATATTAGCCAGGTCTTGAAGGCCATGTGAAGCGTAGTTACATCAATGATTGAGCGTGCGTTGCACGCGTACTTAACGCTTTGGTCAAGCTTCATCTATGGAGGTTGTCATGGCTAATACACTCATGGAAGGAAAGAAGGGCCAGGACTGGCTCAATCTGGTCCTTGCCATCTGCCTGTTCATCTCACCTTGGATAATCGGCTTCGCTGCTGAAACCGCTCCCGCATGGAACGCCTGGGTTGTCGGCGTCGTGCTGGGCGTCATGGCTCTGGCGACGCTTGCCGCATTCGCCGAATGGGAGGAATGGGTTAGTATCGTTCTCGGGCTCTGGCTGATCGCTTCGCCCTGGCTGCTCGGCTTCGTGGCGAATGGGTACGCGATGGCCACCCACGTCATTCTCGGCGTGCTGGTGGTTGCCGCATCAGGTTGGGCCGTCTGGGACTTCCGTCATCCGCACGCACATGCGTGACCGGTAAAGGGTGGGGGCCTGGCGCGAGCGGCGGGCTCCTCCGGATTTGAAAACGCCCATGCGTTTGTCGTCCGGGCCGTGCGGACCGGGTTGCCGGCTTGCAATCCTGCGACCGCGCCATGGATTTCGGTGAGATTGGGTCCCAAATCCTGCCCAGGGAGCCCATATCCTGCCCAGGGAGCTTTGAGCGTGACCTTCGCGCGGGTGGCCCTTCTTGCCGCGGCCTTTGTCGCCGCGGCTGTCTTTTCTCCCTTCTCTTCGGCCGGGAGCGAGAGGGTCGCGCTGAGCGTCGCCATTGACGGCGTCATCGGACCGGCAAGCACCAGGCAGCTCGAGGACGCGCTTGATGCAGCCTCCACGCGGGGCGCCGAAGTCCTTATCCTTCAGCTCGATACGCCAGGCGGACTCGTCACCTCGACGCGCGAGATGATCGCCGATATCCTTGCCTCGCCTGTTCCCGTCATCGGCTATGTCGCGCCGGCCGGTGGCCATGCCGCCAGTACGCCACCCATGTCGCGGCGATGGCGCCCGGCACCAATCTGGGTGCGGCAACGCCGGTTGAGATGGGTGGGCTGCCGTCGCTTCCCGGCGGCGACAAGGACAAGGACGAGAAGGACGCCACCGGGCGGCCGGCGGGCGACGCTATGATGGCCAAGGTGACCAATGACGCGGTCGCCCTGATCCGCTCGCTCGCGGAATTGCGCGGTCGCAATGGCGACTGGGGCGAGAAAGCCGTGCGCGAAGCGGCGAGCCTGTCGGCCAATGCGGCGCTGCAGGAACATGTTATCGACTTCGTCGCCGGCGATACCACCGAGCTGCTGCGACTGGCCGATGGGCGCACCGTCGACGTGGGCGGCAAAAAGCAAGTGCTGGCGACGAAAGGGCTGCGGGTCGAGACGCTGGAGCCTGGCTGGTTCATCCGTCTGCTCTCCGTCATCACCGATCCGAATGTCGCCATCGTCCTGATGCTGATCGGCGTCTACGGCATCATCTTCGAGTTCACCAGCCCCGGCGCGGTGGCGCCCGGCGTCATCGGCACCATCTGCCTCGTGCTCGGCCTCTATGCGCTCAATTTCTTGCCGATCAACTATGCCGGCCTTGCCCTGATGCTGCTCGGCATCGCCTTCCTCGTCATCGAGGCCTTCAATCCCACCGTCGTGCTTGGGCTCAGCGGTGTGGCCGCCTTTCTGCTCGGCTCCGCCATGCTGCTCAAGACCCAAGGTCCGGGCTTCGAGGTGTCGTGGGCCGTGACCGGCGCCGCCGCCACCGTCACGCTTGGCCTGGCATTGCTCACCGGCACCTATCTCTGGGCGGCGCGCAGGAGCCTGCCGCGCGTCGGCGGCGAGGCGATGCGCGGCTTGCCGGCCGAGATCCTCGACTGGCAGGGCGGCGAGGGCCATGTGCTGGCCCAGGGAGAGCGCTGGCGGGCGAAGGCCGACGAACCCGTCGCACCGGGCGACAGCGTCGAGGTGACCGACATCAGGGACCTCGTGCTGACGGTGCGGCGGCGCGATGCGGGAAGGAATGGAGCAAGACAATGATGATTGGTTATGTCGCCTATCTGATCGTTGCGCTGGTCGTGATCATGTTCCTGTCCGCGGCCATTCGCATCCTCAGGGAATATCAGCGCGGCGTGGTCTTCACGCTCGGCCGCTTCACCGGGGTCAAGGGTCCCGGTCTCATCATCCTCGTCCCCTTCGTCCAGCAGATGGTGAAGGTCGATCTGCGGGTGGTGGTGCAGGACGTGCCGCCGCAGGACGTCATTTCGCGTGACAACGTCTCGGTGAAGGTCAACGCGGTGCTTTATTTCCGCATCGTCGACGCCGAACGGGCGATCATCCAGGTCGAGGACTTCATGGCCGCCACCAACCAGCTGGCGCAGACCACATTGCGCTCGGTGCTCGGCAAGCACGAACTCGACGAGATGCTGGCCGAGCGCGACAAGTTGAACAGCGACATCCAGGAGATCCTCGACCAGCGGACCGATGCCTGGGGCATCAAGGTCTCCAATGTCGAGATCAAGCATGTCGACCTGAACGAGAGCATGATCCGCGCCATCGCCAAGCAGGCCGAAGCCGAGAGGCTGCGGCGCGCCAAGGTGATCAATGCCGATGGCGAGCAGCAGGCGGCGGCAAAGCTGGTCGAGGCCGGCAAGATGCTGGCGGCGGAGCCGCAGGCCATGCAGTTGCGCTATTTCGAGGCGCTGCACGACATTGCCGGCGAGCGTTCGTCGACGGTGG
>NZ_RZQG01001079.1:0-1836 GCF_003998635.1 Mesorhizobium sp. M7D.F.Ca.US.004.03.1.1 | reverse complement strand
GCTTGGAATGAAGTTCGAACTCGCCGCCATGCATGGCAAGCAGGCCCTGCACGATCGGCAGGCCAAGCCCGGTGCCTTGCTCGGCGCTCTTGATGGCGATCGAACCCTGGCCGAAGGCTGAGAGCACCACAGGGATCTCGTCTTCCGGTATGCCCGGGCCATTGTCCTTGACCGACATGTATTGCCCGCCGCCCGCCGTCCAGCCGACGCGGACGCGGATTTCGCCGCCGGTGGCGGTGAATTTTATCGCATTCGACAGAAGGTTGAGCGTGATCTGCCGCACCGCCCGCTCGTCGGCGAACAGGCGTGGCAACTGATGCTCGAAATCCTGGACGACGCGGATATCCTTGTTGCGCGCCCTCAGTTCCATCATGTGACAGCAATCCTCGACGATGTTCAGCAGCATCACCGGCTCTTCATTGAGCTGGTACCGACCGGCCTCGATGCGCGACAGGTCGAGAATCTCATTGATCAGGTCGAGCAGATGCTGGCCGGATTCGTGCACGTCGTGGGCGTAGTCGCGATAGGTGGGATTACTCATCGGTCCCAGCACCTCGTTCGACATCACCTCGGAAAAGCCGAGAATGGCATTGAGCGGCGTGCGCAGTTCGTGGCTCATCGAAGCGAGGAACCGCGATTTCGCCAGATTGGCATCTTCGGCCCGCCGCCGCGCCTCGTCCGACATCGATTTCGCCGTCTCCAGTTCGGCGATCAGCGCATCCTTTTCGGAGCGGAACGACAACACCATCAGGGACGAGCGGTTGAGGTGACGGGCCACATAGGCAAAGAAGGGCAGCGACACGACCAGCAGTCCGGCCATGATCGCCTCAACCGGCATCCATAGCTTGAAGCCGGCATAGGCGTAGAGCGCCACGGGAACGGCAAACGTCGCCAACAGCGCCCCGCCCAGGGATGAGGTCATCACCGCGGTCGCCGCCATGGCGAACAGCAGCACCACGGCTTTGACCAACTGGAACTGGTCGACCTGGCAGGCGCCGCAGCCAAGCCAGACGAACCAGCCCCAGCCGAGACCGCAAAGGAAATGGCAGATCAGGAATTCTCTTCGTGTTTGCAAAGGGTTGAGGTCGGAAGCTTCCGTACGTTCAATACGCCGCGCCATGAAGGCGACGATGGTGTAGCAGGTCAGTGTGAACAGCGCCCAGAGCCCGATTTCGTTGCCGACGCCGGCCAGCCGGCCGGCAGCCGCGATCGCCAGGATGAGAAGCGGGATGGCGATGGCGCCGCTTGTCATTGCGCGGGCGTGGAGCTTCAGCAGTTCGCGATCGAAATCGGGATTGCCGGCCTGCTGCGAAAGACGGTCACGCGTCTTGCGCACCGCGCGCGCCACATCGCTGTTGCGATGAGGTTTCCTGCGGTCCACAATGAACTTGTCCGCTGTGTTCGAGCGTTGCAAGGGCATCAAAACTTCAATTTATGCGAGCAGCGGTTTCCAAGTGTTAAGCTACGTTCGAATGATTAACCAACCGTTTGCCATATGAGCCGATCCTGGTCGCCGAGGCCGCGCCGGCGATACGTTGCGCCACCCAGAAGCCTGTGGCGCCGGCTGGTGGATTACGGGCTTACATCAATCATTCTCGGGCTGCTGATCCTGCTGGCGGCCCGCCTCGACCGGGTTGAAACCCGCAAGACGCAAGGCGTGGCAATCATCAACGACGGCGATTCGATCACGCTTGGCACTGAGCGTATCCGTATGCGAGGCATCGATGCTCCGGAATATACGCAGACCTGCCGCAGGAATGGCGCCGACTATCCCTGCGGCACGCTTGCGCGTCAGTCGCTCGTTCGCCTGATCGCCGGTAAGCCCGTCTCCTGTGC
>NZ_RZQG01001078.1:0-1841 GCF_003998635.1 Mesorhizobium sp. M7D.F.Ca.US.004.03.1.1 | reverse complement strand
TCGTCATGCTGCGCGACGGCAAGGAGGTCACGGTGACCGCGGCGCCGCGGCTGATGGAACAGGAAGACGCGCTCGGCAACAAGGTCAAGGTCGCCGTGATCGGTGTCGTCAACAACAAGGAACTCGGCCAGCCGCGGCTCATCACCTACACGCCGGTCGGAGCGGTCGCGGCGGCGGTCGAGGAAACCGGTCACGTCATCCAGCGCACGGGCCAGTTCCTGCAGCGCTTTGTTGTTGGGCGCGAGGACAAATGTCAGCTGGGCGGCCCGGTGAAGATCGCCGACATGGCCGGCAAGGCGGCGAAACTAGGGTTCGAATGGCTCGTGCAACTGGTCGCAATGCTGTCCGTTGGCATCGGGTTTCTAAACCTTTTGCCGATTCCCCCCCTCGACGGCGGCCATCTCTTGTTCTACGGGGTGGAGGCCGTCATTCGCCGTCCAGTGTCGGAACGGATGATGGAAATGGCCTATCGGGCCGGGTTGCTTCTGGTGCTGTGCTTCATGGGGTTCGTTTTCTGGAACGATCTGTTTGGGTGCTGAAATCATGAAGAAATTTGGCTTCCGCATGGACGATGTTGAGACACCGTTTACCATGCACGGGGATATGAGTGACGCGAAAGCCACGCCGCAGGGTTAAGTAAATACAAATTAACCAGAAGCCTTGCGTGTAGGGAAAATCCGGTTAATACGGTAGGGGAAATTACCGCACGTCCGGTTTTCTCGCCGTGGGGACTACGAGAAAAGGTTATTAAGCCCGATGAAGGCAGCATCCAAGTTTCTGAGCGCCGCGTCCGCGGTGACCCTGTCTGCGGCTCTGGTCGTGCCAGGCGCGCTCGCAGTGCAGTTCGTTGCCACATCGGCGGCCGAAGCCGCTGTCGTCAGCAGAGTCGAAGTGAGCGGCAACCAGCGTATCGACGCTGACACCATCCGCAATTACATCACCATCAAGCCGGGCAAGGCGTTCTCCAGCTCCGATATCGACAGTGCGGTCAAGGCGCTGTTCGGCACCGGCCTGTTCTCGGATGTGCAGATCAACCAGGTCGGCTCGACGCTGGTGGTTAAGGTTGCCGAGTACCAGGTCGTCAACCAGGTGCTGTTCCAGAACAACAAGAAGCTCAAGGACAATGCGCTGGCGGCAGCGGTGCAGCTGAAGCCGCGTGGGACGTTCTCGCAGGCGACGCTCGATGCCGACGTCGAATCGGTCAAGGCTGCCTACAAACGCATCGGCCGCGACGATGTGACTGTGACCACGCAGGTCATGCAGCTTGGCGACAACCGCGTGAACGTGGTCTTCAACATTACCGAAGGCGATCGCACGCAGATCGCGGCGATCAATTTCGTCGGCAACAGCGCCTATTCCAGCCGCCGCCTGTCGGATGTCATCAATACCAAGCGTTCGTCCTGGCTTTCCTTCGTCCTGCGCGACGACGTCTATGACGACGACAAGCTGCGCGCTGACCAGGAGCTGCTGCGCCGCTTCTATTACAATCACGGTTACGCCGATTTCCAGGTCGTGTCCGCTGTCGGCGAACTCGACAGCGCGACGAACAAGTACACGGTCACCATCACCGTCCAGGAAGGCGACCGCTACACATTCGGTGTCGTCAGCGTCGAAAGCACGATCCCGGAAGTCGACAGCAAGTCGCTGGAATCGGTGGTCGAGACCCGCAAGGGCGACGTCTATAACGCCAAGGACGTCGAGGATTCCATCATCGCCCTGACCGAGAAGGTGGCCGGTTCCGGCTACGCCTTCGCGCAGGTGACGCCACGCGGCGACCGCAATTTCGAGAACCACACCATTTCTGTGGTCTACACGGTCGACCAGGGCACCAAGGCCTATAT
>NZ_RZQG01001077.1:0-1842 GCF_003998635.1 Mesorhizobium sp. M7D.F.Ca.US.004.03.1.1 | reverse complement strand
CGCCAGTCAGCAAGGCCGGCGGCTTTTGCAGGCTCTCGCTGGCAATTTTTTTCAGGCTCTCGCTCATAACCAGGGTCTCGCTCATAACATTGCCACCCGTTTGCGTTCGAACATGGATACGACATTGTCGATGCCGGGCGGCCGGTCGCCAGCACCGGTTACTCGATCGAGGTCACCGCGCTTGCGCAGGCGCGCCGCGTCCAGAAGCATGCTGCCGGCCCAGCGATAGACATTGTTGTCGCGGACCATCTGCCGCATCGGCCGCATGCGCTCGCGCTGTTCGTCCGGCGTCATGGTCAGTGCCTGCAGCAACGCCTCGCTCATCATGGCCGCGTCGTAGGGGTTGACGATCAGCGCCTCCAGCAATTCGCGCGAGGCACCGGCGAATGTGCTGAGCATCAAGACGCCCTGTTCGTCTTCGCGGGCCGCGACGAATTCCTTTGCGACCAGGTTCATGCCGTCATGCAGGCTGGTGACCATGCATATGTCGGCGGCGCGATAGATCTCATAGACCTGTTCCTGCGAGTGATGTTCGGCCACCATGATCACAGGCCTGTAACCCTCGCTGCCATAACGCTGGTTGAGCTCCTCGGCATAGTGGTGGCATTCGTCGTGGAGTAGCTTGTAAGCCGGCAGCGTGCCGCGGCTGGGCGCCGCGATCTGCAGGAAAGACAGCTTTCCGATCCATTCAGGGTATCGCTTGAACAATTCGTCCAGCGCCTGAAACCGATCCAGAATGCCTTTGGTGTAGTCGAGACGCTCGACGCCTACGGCCAGCTTCACATCCGCTTTCAGTCCGAACCGGTCGCGCAGGCGGGCGCGGCAGTCATCGACATCAGGCAATTTTGCCAGCAGGTCCGCCGGCCATTCGATCGAAATGGGATAGGCGTGCACCAGCGTCGTCTGCCCGCCATAGGAGATCGCCGCATCCGCCCGCTCGATGCGGCTTTCCAGGAAGCGATCGACGCTTTCAGTGAAATTGTTGGCGTGGAACTGGGTGTGGAAACCGATGATCGAGCTGCCGAGCAGCCCCTCAAGGATGCGCTCACGCCACGGACAGATGCTGTACACTTCCGAGTTCGGCCATGGGATGTGCCAGAAGGTGATGACGATCGCCTCCGGCAGGCGCTCGCGGATCATGCGCGGCAGCAGCGCGAAGTGGTAGTCTTGGACCAGCACGATCGGCCGCTCGTTGCGCGCTTCGGCCACCACCGTGTCGGCGAACTTCCGGTTGACGGCCTCATAGGCCTCCCAGTCCGAGGCGCGAAAAATCGGTCGGGTGAAGGCGATATGGCAAAGCGGCCAGAGGCCCTCATTGGCGAAGCCGAGATAGTAACCCTGATGCTCTTCCTCCGTCAGCCAGACCCGGCGCAGCGTGTAGGACGGATGGCCGGGCGGCACCTGTACCCGGTCGTCCTGGTCGACCGTCAGACGGTCCGCGGTTCCACCGCCATAGGCGATCCAGGTGCCGCCACAGGCGCGCGTGATCGGCTCGAGCGCCGACACCAGCCCGCTGGCCGGCACCAGCAATTCGACGCCATCATCCCTGATGTTGTGGATATAGGGTTCGCGGTTGGACACCACGATGACCTGCGCCTCCGGCAGGTCGTCGGCCAGTATCTTGCGCAATGTTTCGGGCGACCACGTCACCAGCGCAGCATCGGCCGATTGACCATTCTTTTCGAATTCCCGGATCACCTTGCGCGCCGCTTCCGCGGCCACGTCTTCGCCCGCTGTATGCGCAACCGCCGGAGGGTGACTGCGGCGCTGCCGCGATAGAGAGAAGAAAACGGCAAAAGCGGAAAAACCGAGGCTCGCGAGGATTAGAACCCAGAGCAGGTC
>NZ_RZQG01001076.1:0-1851 GCF_003998635.1 Mesorhizobium sp. M7D.F.Ca.US.004.03.1.1 | reverse complement strand
TCCTTGCGAATGGCGAGGCCGAAGCCGAGCTGCTGCTCGTGGCGCAGAAGCGGCAAATAGACGTCGAACACGTCCTCAGCAGCTTCGATGTCGCCGGCATAAAATTTGCGGCAGACCTCCACCAACATTTCGGGATAAGCAAAACCGGTCATTGCGCCATCGGCTCCGCGGCGCAACTCCTGCGGCAGATGAAGACCGCCATTGCCGATCAAGATACTGACGCGGCGCTGACCCTTTTGCTCAGCGGCGCGCACTGCGGTGATCTTCGGCAAACCTGGCGATTCCTCGTGCTTCAACATCACCAGATTTTCGAACGCTGCTACGAGACGATTAAACACCGACACTGAGGTGACCACACTCGTGGTTTGTGGATAGTCCTGGTAGCAGACGGGGATGTCGTGGCCGAGGCGCTCCAACACCACAGACCAGTAGTTGTACACCTGGTCGTCGGTTTTGAGACCCGGGATCGGCGCAATCATGACGCCAGCTGCGCCCATGTCCATGGCCTCGCGGGAAAAGCGGGCAAGATTGTCCGTGCCCGGATTGCTGGCTCCGACCACGATTGGCAGCTTGCCGTCGATCCGCTTGAAAACGCGCGCCATAATGGCGCGGGATTCTTCCGGCGAAAGCTTCGTGGCTTCGCCAAGCACGCCCAGAATGGTCAGGCCATCGACGCCACTTTGAAGGTAATAGTCCATCAGCTTGTCGATGCTGTTGAAATCAATCTCCCCGCTGTCAGAGAAGGGTGTCGGCGCAATGATGTAGACACCGCGAGTGGTCCCGTTGATCCGTTCAGTTGTCATAGTCTCAAACCTCACTCAGGTTGCGAATAATGGCGCTCTTCACACCATCAATGTGCTTGCGGACGGCCGCCTTGGCCACTTCCCTGTCACCGGCGCGGATGGCGGCAATGATCTCGAGATGTTCCATGTGGCCCACGCGGAAGCGCTCCGGCACACGGGTCATATTGAACATGCGAGTCTTTAGCCGCAGTTCCAGCGCCATCTTGGCCAGGAGGAGATTCCCGCTGGCATTGGCAATTGTGTCGTGAAGCCTGGAATCAATCGCCCAGTCGTCGGCGGGCCTGGGCTTCGGGTCATCGATCACCCTGCGCACACCTGCTTCGATGGCGTCCAGCTCATCGGCGCTAATCCGGCCAATCGCCAGCGCAACGGCCTCGGTCTCCAACATGGTACGCACATGCAGCACCTCGACCAGTTCACGAGCCGAGAACTCCCTGACAATCATCGAATTGCCTGGCCGGCGCGAAATGTAGCCCTCGGTCTCCAGGCGGTAGAGCGCTTCGCGTGCCGGCGTTCGCGAAACATCCAGCGCCTCGGCCAGCTTGCGCTCCTGCAACACCGTGCCGACCGGAAGTTCGCGCTGTATCATCATGTTCAGAAGCCGATCATAGATCTGCTGGCTGAGGCTCTTATCGGGGATTTGACGGATGGCGGCCGCAGGGTTGCGTATCATGACGCGCTCCTTGCTCCGTTCAGCTGCCCGATGGCGGCCGCAATGCGGCGGCAAGCTTGCGCGAGATCTTCATCGCTCGACGCGTATGAGATCCGGAAATAGCCGGACAAGCCGAAGGAGGAGCCGGGCACGGTAGCAACCAACGCCTCGTCCAGCAAAAACCCGGCTACATCCGAATCATTCTCCAGCACCGATCCTGACCGCGTCATCAGGCCGAACAGGCTCCGGCAGTCCGCGTAGACGTAGAAAGCTCCGTCCGGCCTGGCACAGCAAAGGTGGGGCACGGCCGACAGCGCATTGACCACCAAGTCTCGGCGTCGTCTCAACACCGTCACCACTTCACCAAAAAAATCCTTCGGGCCGGTCAGTGCCGCC
>NZ_RZQG01001075.1:0-1852 GCF_003998635.1 Mesorhizobium sp. M7D.F.Ca.US.004.03.1.1 | reverse complement strand
TGCCTTCTCGTCGCAGTTCGAGCGCGACGTCGACCATCATGATGCCGTTCTTCTTGACGATGCCGATCAGCATCAGGATGCCGATCACCGCGATGACAGACAGGTCCATACCGGCGAAGCGCAAGGCAACGACCGCCCCGAGCACGGCCGACGGCAGGCCGGTGAGGATTGTGAGCGGGTGGATGAAGCTCTCATACAGGATGCCGAGCACGATATAGATGGTCAGGATCGCGCCGCCGACCAGAAGACCCTGGTTGGCCAGCGAATCCTGGAAGGTCTTGGCCGTGCCGGCAAAGGTCGTCGAGATCGCCGTCGGCATGCCGATCTGCTCTTTGAGCGCGTTGATGCGCGTTACGCTGTCACCCAGCGCCACGCCCTGCGGCAGGTTGTAGGAGATCGTCACCGCCGGAAGCTGGCCGAGTTGGTTGACGGTCAGGGCGCCGGCCGTGCGATCGACGCGGGCGAAGGCGCCGAGCGGAACCAGGCTGCCGCTCGCCGTCTTCATCTGGATGGCGAGCATCCGCTCGGGCGACCATTCGATCTTGGGATCGAGCTCGGTAATGACTTCGTAGCTGTCGGCCGAGCCGAAGATTGTCGAAACCTGGTCGGTGCCGAACCCGCCATAGAGGGCGGAGCGCAGCGTGTCGGTATCGATGCCGAGCTGGGCGGCCTTGTCGCGATCCACCACCAGCGTCGCTTGCAGCGCATTGTTCTGCAGGTCGCTGGTGACGTCGGTGAAGGTCGCATGGTCGGCCGCCATCGCGTCATTCATCTTCTGCGCCCAGATATCGGTCTGGCCGGTATCGAGGCCCTGAACCACGAGCTGGTAGGCGCTGGCCGACGAGCGCGAACCCAGCCTCAGGTTCTGCACCGGCTGCATGTAGGTCTCGATACCCGGCACATTGGCCAGTTGCTTGCGCAGATCCAACTGCACCTTCTCGATATTCGGGCGTTGGCTCTTGTCCTTCAACTGAACGTAGAGCTGGCCCTGGTTCAGCGCATTGTTGCCGCTGCCTGCCGACCATGCCACATGCGAAACATAGGGCGAATGGGAAAAGACGTTGGCCACCTGCCCTTGCAGCTTCACCATGGCGTCAAACGAAATGTCCTGTCGCGCGATGGTGGTCACCGATATCTGGCCGATATCCTCCTGCGGGAAGAAGCCCTTCGGCGAGATCTGGATCAGCCACACCGACGCTGCCGCGGTTCCGACGAAGACGAGGAACACCAGGAAGGTGTGCCGCAGGCAGAAGCTCAAGACCCGGTCGTAGCTGCGTGTGACGAGGTCCTGCTTATGGCCGGCACCATGCTTGTCGCGGTCGGCCTTGGTCACCGACAGCAGCCGCGAGCACAGCATCGGCGTCAGTGTCAGCGACACGAACATCGACGCCAGGATGGCGACCGTCACCACGACGGCGAATTCGTTGAAGATGCGCCCGATGACGCCGCCCATCAGCAGCACCGGGATGAACACCGCTACCAGCGAGATCGAGATCGAGATGATGGTGAAGCCGATTTCGCGCGCCCCCTTCAGCGACGCATCGAAGGCCGACAGCCCATCCTCCTCCATATGACGGAAGATGTTCTCCAGCATCACGATGGCGTCGTCGACAACGAGGCCCACCGCAAGCGTCAGGCCCATCAGCGAGATGTTGTCGATGGAAAAGCCGAACAGGAACATCGCGCCGAGCGTGGCGATCAGCGAGATCGGCACCGCCACGGCCGGGATGATAGTCGCCGTCACCCGGCGCAGGAACACGAAGATCACCATGATCACCAGGGCAATGGTGAGCAGCAGCGTGAACTGCACGTCGCTGACGGCCTGGCGGATCGAACTCGAGCGGTCGTTGAG
>NZ_RZQG01001074.1:0-1854 GCF_003998635.1 Mesorhizobium sp. M7D.F.Ca.US.004.03.1.1 | reverse complement strand
CGTCGAATCTCGCCGTTACGTGGCGGCCGCCCTTTCCGAATGCGAATACGCCCCCGCCGCTTTGGTGCGCCGTCTCTGCGAGGAACCGGTCGACATTGCCGCGCCGCTGCTCATCCGCTCCCGCGCCGTCAGCGACATCGATCTCATCGCGCTGATCGGGCGACATGGCCTGCCGCATGCCCGCGCCATTGCACGCCGCAAGGGCCTGAACCCGACCATCGCCGATTTGATCAGGGCGCTGGAAAGGCCAAGCCTGGTGCGCGTGCGGGAACCGGATGCGAAAGCCATCGCAGCAGACGAGATCGTGCCGGTGCGCACGGAAACGGCCTCCGACGAGTCCGCCCGAGAACAGGCGCTCGGCATCGCAGCCGAGAATGCACGGCGCAGGCTGCGCTCGATGATGCGCACGGGCGACGAGGCGGCAGCGGCGACCGCCGATCCTTTTACGGGCGCCGATACTTATGTGAAATTGCGCGAGACAGCGCTGACGGGAAACGCCGCGTTCTTCCAGACCGCGCTCGCCGATGCGCTCGATATCGATTTCTCGATCGCACGATCGCTCACCGCCAACCAGAACTACGCGTCGCTGCTTGCGGCACTGCGCTCGCTAGACCTCAGCGAAGACAGGGCCTTCCTGATCACCGTAGCCGTCTACCCAGCGCAATTCCCGCATCCGCAAGCCATCCGCACCTTCCTCGACCGCTACCGCCTGCTACATCGCGATGTCGCCCTGGACAAGGTACGGTACTGGAAAGCCGAAACCCTCTCGAGGGTGGTTCGCGACGCCGCACCGGCAAACAGCGACACCCGCATGGCATCGAACAGCGACGATGCGGCCGAGACCTCCGGCCTCAGGGCGTCTTCACGGAAATAAGTTCCTCGACGGGCACAGTGCCGGCCTCGATCTCGACCACCCAGATGTCGGGATCGAATTTTTTCTCCCTTTCCAGCCTGGCATCGAGTACGGCGGCATCGTCACCGGCCCCGAGCAGACTGAAAAACCGGTCGTCGGGCTTGGCCGAATCGTAGCTTGTCTGCGGCGCCGGTCCGAACAGGGCAACCTCGCCCAGCCTGCCCCGCGCCAGGACGAAAACAGCGCCGGCTTCGGTTGCGCCCCGCTTGACCACGGCGGCAAATCCGCCGGCGCCGAAAACCCGGCGCAGTAGGGCCGAAACCCACAGATCTGAGGTGACGCGCATGAGACAACTCCGGAAGGCGTGCGGCTGTCTATCGATATTTCCGCTGCTCGGCGAGCTGTCATTTCCCAGTCAGTTGGTCAGGCCGATCTCGCGCATCTTGACGTAGACGATCTCATCGGGCTCGCCCGTTTGCGGCAGCCCGAACAGCGACTGGAATTCCTTGATCGCCGCCTTGGTGCGCGCGCCGACGACGCCGTCCAGCTGCATGTCGTCATTGCCGAACGCCTTGAGCCCGGCCTGGATCTTGACGATGCGGGCATCGGGCGCCTGCGTCGCGACATTCGGATCGGCGGCATTCGCCTGCCCTGAAGTCGCTTGCCCGGAATTTGTCTGCCCCGAATTTGTCTGCAAAGACACCGGAACAGCGGCCGGCATATCCGGACGCGGCTGCGGTCTGGGTACGACGGAAGCGGTTTTCGGCGTCGCGCCCAGTTGATCCAACAGAAGCGCGTCGATCTCGCCGGACGCGTTGAGCCCGACCTTCTGCTGATAGGCCTGGATGGCCTTGCGCGTGTTGGGCCCGGAAATGCCGTCGACCGTTCCGGGGTAGAAATCGAGATTCTTCAGTATGCCTTGCACCTGCTCGACCACCGGATCGCCTTTGATCGGCGCCGGCGCGCCGGATGGCCGCACGATGTTGAACGTCGTCTCAGGT
>NZ_RZQG01001073.1:0-1854 GCF_003998635.1 Mesorhizobium sp. M7D.F.Ca.US.004.03.1.1 | reverse complement strand
GTCATAGTCCGTCGCCAACGCAATGAAATACATTCTGCCAACCCTTCACGGTTCTGGTTCGCGCTCTGGGTAGAACGTGCCGTCGAGACAAAGGCTCCAATCGGAGAAATTGCGGGCTTTCGAAAAGGTGGGCAGTTTCACCCGAAAAGTCAGGAACCCCTCCGGCATTGGTACGTTGACCGACAAGCTGGGGGCCTCAGTCTCGGCTCTCGCGGCAGCGAGCAAATCTCGCCGCTAAAATCCACATTGAGCGCAATGAAAGGCAAGGTCATGGGCTTCTTTTCGAAGGACATCAAGACACTCGACGATCTGTTCGTGCACACGCTGCGGGACATCTACTACGCCGAAAAGCAGATCGAGAAAGCGCTGCCGAAGATGATCGACAAGGCAACCGACCCGCAACTGAAAGCTGGATTCGAAAAACATCTCGGCCAGACCAGGGGCCATATCGAGCGCGTCGAAGAGGTGTTCGAGTTGCATGGCGTTAAGGCCAAGACGGTCAACTGCCCGGCAATCGACGGCATTCTCGAGGAGGCCGACGATGTGAGCGGTGACGTAGATGACAAGGAAGTCCTCGATGCGGCGCTGATCGCATCGGCGCAGGCCGTCGAGCACTATGAGATGACACGCTACGGTACACTCATCGCCTGGGCCAAGCAGCTTGGCCGCACTGACTGTGCTAACGTGCTGGCCAAGAACCTCAGAGAAGAACAGGCAACCGATCGCAAGCTCACCGAAATGGCGGAAAGCAAGATCAACCTCCAGGCCGCTGAATAAGGCTGAAACCGGGCTGGCCGGAACTTCGGCCGGCCTGGCAGCTGTCAGTGCGGCAGCTCGATGCCCAAGGCCGCCGATTGCTTGCGTAGCGCCTCGCCGTCATCCTGCGGCACATGCGGGCGGGTCCTGCAGGTTCCGTGCAGATGCGGTATGCTGCGTAAGCAAGCGCCATCCTGAAAAAGCAGACGAACCACCCATCCTACTCCTTGGTCATACGTTTCGTTTCGGCCACCCTCAGTAGCCTCCGACAACCGGCAAAATCTCACCGGTGATGTAACTTGAGCACTGCGGCGAGGCGAGGAACACATAGGCTGGCGCAAGTTCTTCCGGTTGTGCGGGCCGTTTCATCGGCGTGTCCATCCCGAATTTCGAAACGTCATCAGCCTCCTTGTCCGATGGGTTCAGCGGTGTCCACACCGGACCTGGCGCAACCGCGTTTACCCTTATCCCCTTGCCGATCAGATTGCCCGAAAGGGCCCGCGTAAAGGCGTGAATGCCCCCCTTGGTCATTGAATAGTCGACCAATTGCTTTGAACCGTCGATGCCGGTTACCGAACCGGTGTTGATGATCGCCGAACCTGGCTTCATGTGCGGTATCGCCTCCTGTGCCATGTGGAAGTAACCATAGAGATTGGTTTTCAGCGTCGTGTCGAAATGCTCTTCGGTCAGTTCGCTGAAATCTCTGGAATGGATCTGGAAGGCTGCATTGTTGACCAGCACGTCGATACGGCCAAATTCCTTCACGGTCTCGGCCACCGAGTGGCGGCAGTGATCGCGATCGCTGACGTCGGCCTTGACCAGAATGCAGCGTCGTCCCTCTTTCTCCACTGCGGATTTGGTCTCTTCGGCATCCTTGTCTTCGGCGAGATAGACGATCACGATGTCGGCGCCCTCGCGGGCGAACAAAACCGCCACCGAACGGCCAATGCCGGAATCGCCGCCGGTGATGAGCGCTACCTTTCCGTCGAGTTTTTTCGATCCGAGATAGTATGGCGCATCATACAGCGGCGCCGGCTCGATCGCCCATTCATGCCCAGGCTTGGGTTGATGTTGCTCGGGGAAGGGAGGTTCGGGATA
>NZ_RZQG01001072.1:0-1858 GCF_003998635.1 Mesorhizobium sp. M7D.F.Ca.US.004.03.1.1 | reverse complement strand
GTGCACGGCGAACGCCACGGCTATTCGAGCCCGATGCGCGGGCGAGCGAGATGCCGCATGTCGGCGGCATCGTGCCGTCCGGCAGGTTTGACATCACAGCCCTGCTCTTCGCCGTAGACCGGCCCAAAAGCGCTTGAGCGAGCTTGTGGTTGAAATGCCCTTTTCCACACCTGGGTATTCGATCTTGTCTTGTCCGACCGGTTCGTCGCTCCAGACCATGTTGAAAGCAATGCCTTTGAGCCCCAATCCCCCGATCCGGCGCACGATCGTCTCCTGCAGATAGATATCGTATATTCGCACGCCACCGGCACGCTCTGGCAGCGTGAATATCTCGGCGCCGCCAATTGCGCCCGGTCGAAGGACGAGGCCTTCGATCGCCATTATGCCGCCATCGTCAAAGCGAACGATCTTTGAGCGTTCTTCGTCAAGCGCATCGACCACGGTGGTGACATTGAAGAGCGATATGGCCTCGTCAGAACGAAGCGGCAGGAATTCACCGTACGGTTCGAGGATTGACCGCAGCAACGTCAACGCCTCGCCCGCACGATGAGCACATGCTCACCAAGCCATGGAAAATCTGAATAGTGGCGGAGCGTTCCGTCGTCATGCTCGCGCAGGAATTTCATCCGGGGCGGATGCCATCGTGTCTGCTTCTGGCCACCGAGCGCCGAGAACAGCTCGTAGTCGTCCGCCTGACGGGGAAGGACCCATTCCTGTCCCTCCAGCACGCTCAGAACATAGATTTTCATCCGATCTCCCGCACGTCATTGCCCTAGGCCTCCTGCGCGGTGCTTCGCGCGCCCCTCACCGCTGGTCCGCAACTGCCGTTCGCGGCACCGGCGGCAATTCGGGGGCATCCAGTCCCCTGAAAGGGTCGCGCCAGGCATCGATCTCTTCAAGCCGACGATACCAGCAGCTGACAGAGGAATAGTCGTCGAGCGGCAGTCTGGCGGCATCGTTGAACGGGAGAAATGTCGCCATTCGGAAGTCGGCATAGGAAACCGAATTTCCGACCAGCCATTGCCGCTCGAAAAGCACGGCGTCGAGTATTGCGGCGGCCGTGCGGAAATGTCTTAGCCCCTCCTCCACGCGCTCCTGATCGATCGGGCCTATGCCGTAACGCTGTTTGGTGCCACGTTCGAAATGCACCGTGTCGCAAGCGAATGCGAAGTGCTCCTTGCCCCAACTAATCCATCGGATCATCTCGGGTTCGTCATCGCCGGTGCGCCAGAAATCTGAATGCGCACTGCGCGAGAGCCGGCAGGCTATGGCGTCCGCCTCCCAGAGACTTTTTCCTCCGTCTTCCACAAGGATGGGCAGTGAGAGATTGGGATTTAACGGGCGATATTTCTCCGCTTGCCCCGGAGCGAATGGCGAGGCGAATTCAAAGTCGACTTTCGCGTCGAGATAGCGTGCCACCGCGACCGCGAGCCGAGGATTGGGATTGCGGCTGAAATACAGCTTCATCGGGCACTGCCGGTGTGGCGGGATCTGCTGATCAGGGGCGTCATAGCAGCCGTATCTGATAGCTCAGCACGCGCTTCGCACCGGGCGCGATCAGCATCAGGCTTGGCTTGTCGACAAAATCGCCGTCGAAGTCAACTGGTCTTGCAATGCCGTGCCAGGGTTCGATGCACAGGAACGGCGCGCCACCCGGCTTTGACCAGATGCCCAATTCCTGAACTCCTTGCCACGACATCTCGATCGCCGGACCATGCTCGGCGGCGTAGCGCACACTGGTGCTGGCAGGCCGATCCAGAATGACCGCGTCCTCGTCAAACAGCCGTTCGGAGAGCTTGAGGACGTTGCCTTCGACTGGCGTTGGCTGCGGCGTCGGCAACAGCAGGCCGTCCTTCAG
>NZ_RZQG01001071.1:0-1859 GCF_003998635.1 Mesorhizobium sp. M7D.F.Ca.US.004.03.1.1 | reverse complement strand
CGCATAGAGCCCGCCATAGGTCGGCAGCCGCAGATTGATGCAATTGTGGTCGGTCAGGCCCTGCGGCACGCGTGGTTTTGGCCGCGTGGCGAAATAGGCCGGCGACCCGACCACCGCCATGCGCATATCGGGGCCGATGCGCACAGCGATCATGTCGCGTGCCACCTGTTCGCCCAGCCGCACGCCGGCATCATAGCGCTCGGCAACGATGTCGGTCAGGCCGTAATCGACGATGATCTCTATCCTGATGTCGGGATAGTCCGGCAGCAGCCTTGATATCGCCGGCCACAGGATCGCATCGGCGGCATGCTCGCCGGCGGTGATGCGGATGGTGCCGGCGGGTTTTTCGCGCAAGGCGCTGAGCGCCGTGAGCTCGGTCTCGATCTCGTCGAGCCTCGGCCCGACGGTGCGCTGCAGCCGCTCGCCGGCTTCGGTCGGCGAGACGCTGCGCGTGGTGCGGGTCAGAAGCCTGACGCCCAGCCGCTCCTCCAGCGTGCGAACTGTGTGGCTGAGCGCCGATTGGGAAACGCCGAGCTTGGCCGCCGCCCTGGTGAAGCTTTCCTCGCGCGCGACGGCGAGGAAAGCGGTCAGCTCGTTCAGATTGTCTCGCGGCATTCATGAGCCCTTCTCATAAGTACATGCCGGTTATAGCAGCTAATCATGGGCAATCGCAGGCCCTAAATTGGCATCACAAGATCGGGCGGCCCAAAGCTGGGCGGCCTTGAAGCCAATGGCCGCGTCGGGCCCGGCGTGGAAAAGGAACAAAACCATGGATATCAAGCGAAGCGGTTCTCAAGCCTCCGGCAAGGGACCGGGCGACTGGTTCACCGGCACGGTGCGCATCGACCCGCTGTTCCAAGCCATCGCACCGGCCCGCGCGGCCGGCAACGCCGTCACCTTCGAGCCCGGCGCGCGCACCGCATGGCACACCCATCCGCTCGGCCAGTTGCTGATCGTCACCGCCGGCTGCGGCCGCGTGCAGCGCGAGGGCGGCCCGGTCGAGGAAATCCGGCCCGGCGACGTGGTTCGCTTCGAGCCGGGCGAGAAGCACTGGCATGGCGCGGCACCCACCACCGCCATGACCCACATCGCCATCCAGGAAGCGCTCGACGGCAAGGCGGTCGACTGGATGGAGCCCGTCAGCGACGCGCAGTACCAGGCCTGATCGCCGGAGCCAGCACAATGTCCACGCCCGCACCGCACAAGACGGCCATCCTGGCGATTATCCTCGTCAGCTACGTGATGATCGTGCTCGACACCTCGATCGTGCTCACCGGCCTGCCGAAGATCCATCAAAGCCTGGGCTTCACGGATGCCGGGCTGGCATGGGTGCAGAGCGCCTATACCTTGACCTTCGGCGGCTTCCTGCTGCTGGGGGCACGGGCGGGCGACATTCTGGGCCGTAGGCTGATGCTCATCGTCGGGCTCGCCCTGTTCACGCTCGCCTCGCTGGCGATCGGTGCTGCGCAATCAGCGGCCTGGATGATCAGCGCGCGGGCCATCCAGGGCCTTGGCGCCGCCATCCTGGCGCCGTCGACGCTGGCGCTCCTGCAGACCACCTTCGCCGAGGGCTCCGAACGCACCCGCGCCGTGTCCTACTACAGCGCCGTGGCCGGTGTGGCGGCAAGCGTCGGCCTGGTGCTGGGCGGCGTGCTTGCCGACTGGATCTCCTGGCGCGTCGGCTTCTTCATCAATCTCCCTATCGGCATCGCGATGATCATCGCCGCACGCCGCACCATCGTGGAAACCGAGCAGCGTGCTGGCCAGCTCGACATCGTCGGCGCACTGACCTCGACCGTTGGCATGACGGCCCTTGTCTACGGCTTTATCCGTTCGGCCGACACTGGCTGGGCAAACGC
>NZ_RZQG01001070.1:0-1860 GCF_003998635.1 Mesorhizobium sp. M7D.F.Ca.US.004.03.1.1 | reverse complement strand
CCAATCGCTATAGCTCTTCTCGGCGCTGGCGTGGTGGGCGTCTGGGTAGGCTTCGGATCCTTCGACCTGCTGGTTATCGTCCCCCAACAAATCTTCAGATCCCTGGACTCATTTCCGTTCCTGACCATTCCGTTGTTCGTCTTTGTCGGCGTCCTGATGGCCGAGGGCGGAATCGCAAGACGGCTGATCGATTGCGCCAACATTCTTATTGGCAGACAGCCTGGCGGTCTGGGCGCAACAATTGTTGCTTCGGCGATGTTCTTTCACGGCATTTCCGGGTCGTCCACAGCCGACACTGCGGCCATTGGCAGGGCCACCTTGCCCGAACTGACCCGACAAGGTTACCCGATCTCCTTCAGTACCGCGTTGCTCGCAGCTTCTGGTGCCACCGCGACGTTGATTCCACCGACAATCGACCTCATTTTGATAGGCGTCATCGCAAACATCTCTATCGCCGGGCTGTTCGCGGCGGGCATCATCCCAGCGCTCATCAATGGCTTGGGGTTGATGTCTCTCGTCATCTTCATTGCCTGGAAAAATGGGTATGGCATCAAACAGTCTAAACTTCCGTGGAGGTTGAAGGTTGCAACCGTCTTCAAGGCGACACCAGCAATTTTCATGATAGTGATTATCCTTGGGGGTATTTTGACCGGTGCTTTCACGCCAACGGAAGCGGCGGCGGTAGCAGTTGCTTATGGTCTAATTCTTGTGCTTGTCGTATACCGCGATCTTTCCATATCACAATTTCCACGCATATTTGTTAACACCATCGAGATAAGTGGGGTCGTATTCTTTGTTATCGCAATGGGCGCCGTAATTGCCTACGCCATGACAATATTGCGAGTTCCAACTGCATTGGCGATTGCAATCGAGGCGATATCCCCCAACAAGTACGTGTTTTTACTTTTGGTCCAAACATTGTTTTTCGTAATCGGCATGTTCATGGACACTGTTCCTGCCTTGCTGATCCTGATGCCAATTCTCACGCCAATCGCGATATCCTATGGGGTTGAACCAATCCATTTCGGCATTCTGGTTGAGTCGAACATCGCGTTGGGAATGGCAACGCCGCCTGTGGGCGTCTGTCTTTTTGCAGCATGCGCGGTTACACGTTTGCCCATTGAGAAGACCATTCGCCCCCTACTCCCAATGATCGCCATCTTAACCACGACCATGCTGATCATTACGTATGTGGAGGGGTTTTCAATGTTCCTGCCTCGGTTGATGGGGCTCACTGACTAACCGTTGGTTGGTTTGCTTCCGTAGCGTGGTGCGGTGCGGTCCTGAACTGGTTCGTTTGGGCTTGGGCCCGCACCCTCCGACGAGGAGACAGGCAACAAAGCAGCAAGAGATGGTCCGACAAACCATTGGCTGCCTGAAGGAATGCCAGCTTGGTCGGCGGTCTTGCGGCCGCGCTCGGTCGCGCATTCCAGCAGCTGAATTCGGCGACGATCTCCGGTGTTCCCGCGCCGGGTGTTGCGGTGAGCGACGCGCTGAATGGTAGTGTTCTGAGAGTTCTGCAAATTCGCTGAGAAAGGGCGATCATGGCAGGCTGGTGATGTTCAATGTCACCGATTCCCTGGAAGGAATGCCACCATGACCAAGACAGAAGGTAAATTGACCAGCGCCGCCGTCAAAGACATTCTGCTTTCGAACCCGGATGGATTGCACGAGGTGATCCGCGCCGTGATGCAGGAGGTGCTCGAGGCCGAGATGGACGAGCTGGGTGCTTCGAAGAGCGAGCGCACGCCGGAGCGTCTGGGCTATCGCTCTGGCTATTACGGTCGCACCTTGTCACGCGGCTCGGCAAGCTTGAGCTGCGGGTTCCGCAAGACCGCGCCGGCCGCTTCTCCACCGAAC
>NZ_RZQG01000106.1:0-10892 GCF_003998635.1 Mesorhizobium sp. M7D.F.Ca.US.004.03.1.1 | reverse complement strand
GCCGAGGATTTCGCCGCGCCTGACATCGAGATCGACCGGCCGGCCGGGATAGGCCGGCGTGCGGATGGCCTTGGCCGCAAGGGCGACAGCGCCGGGCGGACGCGCCGCCTCGGAGGCTTTTTCGCGCTCCTTCAGCATGCGGCCGATCATCAGCTTGACCATCTGGTCGTGGCCGATGTCGCGCTTTTGCAAAGTGCCGGCCAGCATGCCGTCGCGCAGCACGACGACGCGGTCGGCGACGCGCTCGACCTCGTGCAGGCGGTGCGAAATGAAGATGACGCTGATGCCGTCGGCCTTCAGCGCCTTGATGACGTCGAGCAATTTGTCGGTCTCGGCGAGCGGCAGGCTCGATGTCGGCTCGTCGAGGATGACCAGCCGTGCCTCGATCGACAGCGCCTTGGCGATCTCGACCATCTGCTGCTGGGCGAGCGACAGGGTCGCGACCTGCGTGTCGGCGGAGAAATTGGCACCGACGCGCTTCAGCAGCGGCGCCACCATGGTGCGCAGCTTTGCGCGGTCGACGAGCTTGAGCGGCCCGGCGCGCAACGGCTCCCGGCCAAAGAAGATGTTGGCGGCGACATCGAGATTGTCGAACAGGTTGAGTTCCTGGTGGACGAAGGCGATGCCCGACCCCAGGCTGCCTTCGACGGAGAGCCTGTCATGCGCGGTGCCGTCGACGGTGATCGTGCCGCTGTCCGGCGTGGTGACGCCGCCGAGGATCTTCATCAAGGTCGATTTGCCGGCGCCGTTTTCGCCGACGAGGCCGATGACCTCGCCCGGCCTGACCTCCATGGAGAAGCCGTCGAGCGCGACGACGCCCGGATAGGTCTTCCGCACGTTCTCAAGGCTGAGGAACGGGGCGGTCACGGATGCAGCAATGGATGTGTCGGAATAATTCATCATGCCTGACAGCGATTGGCGGGCCGATCTTTTGGCAGACTGACGATCCTCGCGGTGTTCGTCAATGCGAGCAGCCGGCCCAAGCGACGTTGAGCCGGCTGAACTGCATTATGTCTTAGTTTCCGGACATCGCCTTCAGATTGGCGGCATAGGCGTCGACGTCATCCTTGCCGATGATCTTGGTCGGGATGATGATGAGGTTGCCTGCCGGGATGCCCGACTTGTCGCCCTTGAGATAGGCAGCCATCAGCTTCATGCCCTGATAGGCCCATTCGAAGGGCTGCTGCACGACGGTGGCGGCAACGGTGCCTTCCTTGACGCCGCCCAACGTGATCGGATCGTCATCGAAACCGACGACGGTGATCGAGCCGAGCTTGCCGGCATCGCGCAGCGCTTCATAGATGCGCGGCGTGTTGTAGGAGTAGAAGCCGACCATGCAGGTGACGTCGGGGCTGGCGACCAGCGCGTCCTCGACGTTCTTCTTGGCGCGCGCCTGGTCGATGTCGTCGCCGCGCACGTCGATCAGCTCGATCTTGGTGCCGGCCAGGCCATCCTTCATGCCCTGGATGCGCTCCTTGGCATTGTCGGCGCCGAGCAGGCCGACGAAGCCGAGGCACTTGCCGCCATTGGGCATCGCCTTCTTGGCGATTTCGGCCGCCTGCTTGCCGGCATCGACATTGGACGAGCCGATATAGGCGACGCGCTTGGTCTGCGGGGCGTCGCTATCGGTGGTGAACAGCGCCGTTTCCGAGGCGATCTTGTTGAGGCCATCGGTGGAGGTCTTCGGATCGACGGCCGAGACCATGATGCCCTTGACGCCGGCGGTCACCAAATCGTCCATCAGCCGCTGCTGGATGGCGACCGAGGACTGCTCGGGATATTTGAGCTCGAGCGTGTAGTCCGGCAGCTCGCCCTGCGCCTTCTTGACGCCGGCTTCGGCGGCCTTCCAGAAATCGGAAGCGCCGTTGACGACGAAGGCCAGCGTCGGCTTGTCGTCGGCGCGCGCGATTGCCGTGGCCGACAGGCCAAGCAGCAGCGCGGTCGCGGCTACGGATGCATTTCGTATCAAGGATTTCATGTTCAACCTCCCGTTTGGCTCAGTCGTTGGACCGGCCGATCTTGCACTGACCTGATTTTGCCGTTTGCAGCTTGGACGCCCTCCTCCTCAAAGGGGTTCCCGGCACCGAAAGAATGGCGTCGTTCCAGCCACGACAGCGACCTTAGAGACTCATCCTTCATTCGTAAATAGTCCGATTTGTCAGACATATCACATATTCGACACAAGGCTCGCGGAGGTAAGATCCGCTCGCCATCGGGCTATTTCTCGTACACTCCCGCCGCTCCGGACCAACCGGGCCGGACGCGACGGATTGACGGTACAGCGCATTTTTGTATTAGTAAACAGTATTAGTTTCGAGGTGCATTCTGAAGACATGACCGTGGTTTCGCGGCCTATTCGCCGACGAGCCGCCCTCGACTGCGCCAAGGCGAGAGCCTTGCGGCATTTGCGTTTCAACCTGTGCGGAGGCGTATGGCGGATGGACCTTGGGTCACTAATAGTTATAAATGCCCTTTGACGATTTCCATCAATCGACGGCGTCACGCCATCTTGCCGGCATGGCCGGCTGCCGCTAGGACAGACTGGGATTTGGGGGTGCCATGAGCGAGACGACGGATCCGGCCAGCGACACGGCGAGGCGACGCAAGGCGCCGGCCAAGGGCGCCAAGGGCCGCGTCACCATGATCGACATTGCCAGGGCGGCCGGCTGCTCGCAGGCGACCGTTTCCTTCGTGCTCAACAATTCGCCAGGCATCAAGCTGTCGCAGCAGACCCGCGACCGGGTGATCGAAGCCGCGCGGACCCTTGGCTACACCGCGCCCGCTTTCGAGGCCCTTCACCCGCCGATCCCCGCCTTCGAAGGCCTGGACGGGGTGATCGGCTTTGCCGTCGACCAGCTCGCCACCAGCCCGGAAGCCGTGGTCGCCATCGAGGGCGCGCGGCAGGCCTCGTGGAATGCCGGCAATGTGCTTCTGGTGGCGCAGACGCTGGGCGATTCCGTCATGGAGCCGCGCGCCATTTCGGCACTCACCAAGCGGGGCATTTCGGCGCTGATCTACATGACCATCTTCACCCGCGAGATATCAGCGCCCGACTATCTCTACGGCCTCGACATCCCCGTGATCCTGCTCAACTGCTACACGGCGGACTATGCCTTCCCTGCCGTGGTGCCGAGCGAGATCGCCGGCGGCCAGAGCTCGACCCGCCACCTGATCAGCCACGGCCACCGCCGCATCGCCACCATCACCGGCGAGCCGTGGATGCAGGCCGCCCAGGACCGGCTGAAAGGCTACCGCCGCGCGCTCGCCACCGCCGACATCCCGTTCGATCCCGACCTGGTGGTCGAGGGCGACTGGTCGGCCAGCGCCGGCTACGCCGCGACCGTCAAGCTGCTGGCACTGAAGGACAGGCCCACCGCCATCTTCTGCCAGAACGACCGCACCGCGATCGGCTGCTACGAAGCGCTGAAGGAAGCCGGCCTGCACATCCCTGGGGATATTTCCGTCGTCGGCTACGACGACGAGGAAATCGCCCGGCATTTGTTCCCGCCGCTGACCACCTCGATCCTGCCGCACATGGCGATGGGCCAATGGGCGATCGAGCAGCTGGAGGCACCGGCGGCGCCTGGACGGGGGCGGTATCCGATCACGAAGCTGGAGTGCCCGCTGGTGGAACGGGAGAGTGTGCGGGTGATGGCGGGGGGCTGACGGCGTGCGGGCTCGGCTGGCCTACAAGGGGCTACCGTAACCAGTTGGCCGCTTCTCAAAACAGCGTGATCATTCCTCAAGTCACGTTGTCATGGCGAGGTAGCCATCTTGGAGCCACTCGTCCGCAATGGGCCTAATTCGGGCACGAGCGCACCTGCTGATGTGTTTTTCGGTACCCGTTTTGACGCGGGCACCGGCGCAGAAAGTTACCCCTCAATCCTCAAAATGCATTGACTAAGACAACGCCTCAGAAAGAGTATGTTGGCGTGATGTTTCGGCGCTTACTCACAACATAATGGTTTACATCGACTTGGCGGCACCTGTTCTGATAAGGTCTGCCTTTATCTCAAAGCGCTTCTTCTCACCGGGTTTTGGGATGAAACTAGCTTGTATCGATGGTGGCACTGGAATGTAAATGCGGTCTCTCAGCATGATCGTGCACGTTCGGTGGGAACCGCCCCCGGCGCTCTCACTGACAAAGTCCATTGTCTGCATATCGTAGTAAACGCCAAACTCGCCTGAGTGGTGGATGAAGATGAACAGCGCTTTCTGTCCGCCCCAAACAACCGAGGTGGAGTGCGGCTGCGTGAAGAAATCACCGAATTCGGTGAAAGTCCTTGGAGCAAGCGCGATAAAGCACCTGTAACCGCGCAGGTCCGGTTCAGAGGGATCAATGGTTATCAGCTTTGCGGGCGAGCCAATTTCGGTACGCAGTATCGAGGGCTCGGCGATCCATTGGGTATGAGGGTTAGCCGGGTCTTGAACGGCTCTCTCGTTTTCGATGAGATCCGGCACGACATCACGAACCGGCGACGCACCTTCCACGATCTGAACGCTTGTTTGCGCCGCGAACTTCGATTTGTCGATCAGCGTCTCAAGTGTAATCCTTCCTTCGTGGTAGTCCTTCATGATCGAAGGCAGTTCATCGAGTTCGTCGCTATCGTACTCGAATGTTTCCCTCTTTCTGCGCATCGCTTCGATAAAGGCTTCCGCTCCCTGGCGAGTGCTGCTTGGAACAATTTGCGAGATGTGTGGGAATATAACGTTCCGCGCGAAGTCCTTTGCCAAGCTTCGAAACGCGTCAAGATGTGTCTCGTACACCTGAAGGAGCGTGATCACCGCCGTGGCCGTGGAGTTGAGAATAACCAGCGTCTTCCCGCTCCTTTTACTTTGGTCCACCACCACAGCCACGCCATGGGAAATCTCTCCAAACGCCACCTCGACGTCGATGAAAAAATCCTCGGAGATGATTGATACTAGACGGTATGAAACCGCCCATTTTGAACTGGTTAGGTCAATGCCTTCTTGCAGATTAACGACGGTTGGCCTGTCCGGGATAGCTTCGATCACTGGATGTCGTCCGAGGTATCCCTCCTGACAATGCCGCCGAGGATTGTTTCGCGACAAGATTAGCAGGAATGAGTCCTCGGAGGAGAACGTTTTGATGACGGTTGGATCGCTGCCACCATATAAACGAACAGTGCGCTGGCTGGATAAAACGACTGCATCCTTCAAGGATACATCCTCTTGTCCCGAAACCTCTATGGCTAAATTGCCCGCGAGGTCGTAGCGCCCATTTGAGCAGATCCATTGCATGAATGGGGTGCTCTGATTGCACTGCTCGGTGTTTGACAGGCGCTCGGAAGCGAAATTGTCAATTTCCGTCATCATCGACTGTAGCAGTTGCACGCCGTCCGACGTGAGTGCTTCGCGACCCGCCGTGGGCTGCAGGACTTGCATGTCAATCACGCCGCCGAAGGCGTAGATAGAGTTTATTGGAGCCATCGCAAGGCCGAACCCGCTTCGGGCGGTGTGGATGGCCCCGTCACCGCTACGCAGCGCCAAATGGCCCTTCAATGGTTGACCGTTCCAAAACAGATCGGTCAGGACTAAGCGCATGATGGCGTTACCCGAGATTGCGATATCACCTGTCGCTTGGAGGTTGGGGCCCACGCGAACCGCTTCCAGCCGCTCGTAATAGTTCGTCGGAATGGCAGGCACGGCCTGTTCCAGCGGGACCTGACTGATGAGTTCTTCGTTGACGAAGATCGGAACATCAACGAGCCTGACGAACTCCCGCAGGTACCGTTTTGCTTCCACCAAATTTATGGATCCCGGCGACATAAGCTCAGCCGTGATGACCGTACCGGGTTGCCCGATAACCTCGAGGCGCTGCATCGTCACGCAGTCCTCCCGCAGCGATAAAGTTTCCCGCTTTGCACTCGACAGGGTTCGCTCCGAGGCACGGGCACTTTCGGTCTCGACGATGACGATTTTCGCGATCCCGAAATTCGCCATCGCTCCGATACCAAAGGTTCCAACAACGCCGGCGGCGCGAGCTTCCGGATTATTCTTGCTGCTGCTACCGGCGGTCCAAAAGTGGCGCCTCAACTCGTCACGCGACATACCGATACCGTTGTCGGCGATCTTTATCCTATCATGCTCGATGCTGACGTCGATTCGGGGGTGGAAATTCCTATCGATCTGCATTCTTTCCCGTATGGCGTCGAAAGCGTTTTGCACGTTCTCCCGGAGCAATGCGAATGGTGATTGATAGATTTGCTTGGCAAGGAGCTCGATGATCCGTGAGGTCTCGACGTCAAACGGAATGAGTGTTTCGTCCATAATCACCGCCCTCTCCCCATCAAAAGCATCTCTCGGCGGACCTTGAAGGTGTCCTTATGTTCCTCCCGCAGTTGGCCGCTAGCGATAACGGCGTCTAGGCATTCGAGGTCTTTCAACTGATAAGCGGCCTCGGCGGCGGCCAGCGCCTCGTCCGAGTAATTTGTTGGCCAGAAGTTGGCCCGTATCGCCTGCCAATCACCGGCTGCTTGAAGGGCAGATAGCAAAACCCTGCGTGGGTAGGTTCCTGGCGAAGGCTTGAGAGCCAAGAGTTCCGTTGTTGCCGGAGTGGCTAGTCGTCGCCTAACTGACTCCTCTACCGCGATGGTCAGGTGATTTAGTCGTCTTTGATCAGGTTTCGCTGGCTGGCCGGCGCCGTTAAGGTTCGGGGACCACGTCAGCGGAACCTCGCCATCGACAAACCGCCCTCTTTTCATCGCCGAGAATTGGTTGCCTTCCGCCATCTCGCGAATGTGCAGGGTCGCGCTCGTAAGGTCGGCGTCAAACCGGACCATATTGTACTGTCGGTTCGTCCCTCGTGGCAGATCAGTCCACCCCGCGCACAGGGAACCAGCGCTAACCACGCACATCGTGGATCCGCCACCAATACTAACGGACAGATCAGTACTCTCGGCCAGATGCTGATGGCCGTGAAACCCGATTTGAAAACCAAGCCCAGCCATTTCCGTGATGGTCTCGATATTCAGGTAGTCGTCCCTACTAGGAGGACCGTGAATACTGTGATGCCAAACCGCCGCAAGCAACGAGGCGTTCAACCCTAGCTTTCGAAGCTCCAAGCTGCAACGAGAGACAACGCCAGTAGCGAGCTCCGCTTCGAATCGCAGGTGGTCATTCCGGTGAGTGGACTCGAACGCCGCCACTACCATGGCATTGTTGAAAAGTCGAAACAGGTGAAAGCCGCGAGTCCGGTCAATCGGAGCAGGCAGATCGACTCCGGAATAGAATTTCTCTAATGCGTCCCAGTAAGCTCCGAGTCGGCGCTTGTATGCTTCTTGATCGCTTACCCGGTAGAGACGCTGCTCTTCCCACGACCATCTCAACTGCCCGTCGCGCGCTATCAGCGCTGGCTTCAATGGCTTGGGATATCTGTCATTGGTGACGGGTTCAACGGACGAAACGGAAGTGTTCCAGCAAATGTCGTGATTACCAGGCACGATTACTACGACTGAACGATCACCATTTAGAAGAGCGTCGCAAAGGCGCCCGATTAAATCGAAAGCGTCGGCGTACTGCTGCCTCATCTCGTGATCGAAGTTCGCTTCTCCCAAGCGAACACCTTGGATGAGGTCCCCGCTCACGATCAAGGCTTGGGGTCGCTCGTGATTGAGCGCGAAACGATCAATATCGTTGAGGAGAGAAGCCAACAATGTGTCATTGTCTAGCGGATCAGCTTTGGAGCGGTGAAGGTCGGACAAATGAAGCAGCGTCGGCATGAAGCAAATCCAAACGGCTTGATGGAAAGGATGACAAATTCAGTAAAGGACCATGTTTCGTCGGTTCTGGCTGCTTTACGAAAAAATTCTGTAGCCGAAATCCACAACTTATGAGGAGTTTCTAGCTGAGACTTCGACCCGCCTTTTTGGTCTGGCCTGGTGGGCCAACAACACGGATTTTGTGATTGAGGGACTAAAGGTGCGGACGTCATAGGGACTCTTGTTTGAGCACCGCATTGTGGCTACTTTCGGCGTCTGGACCGTATGACAAGAATGGCCGAATGGGGAACGCGTTGCGGTCGACCTGCGACGGCCATCTGAATGCCGCTTTCCCAACTCCCCCGCCCTGCATCAGTTACACGATCTCCACATCATGGGTTCATCACGCCTATGTCGCGCAGATGGTCGAGGACCTCGTCGGTGAGTCCATCCGCGAAATAGAAGCGCTCGCCTGGCACGTTGCCGAAGAACTTGTCAAACCGGCGCACCGTTTCAGTCGCCGCCGCTGCCGTGCCTCCGGTAATGACGGTTATCCGCGGCTTGTCGCGCAACGCCAGTTGCACCCGCTTGAGCAGGTACTTGAACTCGAAGTCGGCGCTGGGCATCGAGTAGCCGAAGAAGATCCAGTGGGTAGCGTCGCGCATGTGCCTCTCGGCCGTGCGCCAGCTGGCCGCATGCATCGGAAAGTCCAAGGCCTTGCGGTAACTGAAGGTCGCGAAGCGGGTGCCCAGGGCGTGATTGCCGCAATGCGGGCAGGCGGGACCGCGCACAGGGTTCGATTGCCGTAGACGCGTGCGATTCGCCACCGCTCTCCAATCCTGTTCGCGGAATAGGATCTGTGCAGCCTTGCTAACGCTACTGGGCGGCATCCAAAAAACGTCGCGACACGCATCGCAGTAGAGCCAATTCACCGAACCATGTGGCTTGGTGAGCATCACCCTCGTGCGACTGTTCGGCCGCCGAGTGCGCAGTTGCCCGTTAGTCTGGAAGTCCACGCCGGTCGCATCGCAGCCATAATCGATCCTGTCCAACCCTTGGGTTCGGGCAAGTCCTGCCTCGATTACCGTGTCCCAGTTCATGCTGAGGACGGCAGTCTGGCTCTCATCGAACTCTCGGAAGAACCTTTCGAGCTGTCGCCAATCAGCGTTCGGCGATCGCTGGGCCCTCGTGTAGTGCTGCGAGAGCATCAGGATCATGCGCACTAACATGGCGCGGCGCACCAGGCGTAGTTCGGAAGCCGAATAGTTGCCGAGGTGGTGACCGGTGTTGGCGGACAGATCCACCAGCGTGAACACGTCCTCGAGTTCCGGCCAATCCTCGGCCAAGGCGCTTTGTCCCTCGGCGAACGTTGCGTTGACAAAATCCTCGACGAACCGCACCAAGGCGTTGCTTGGCCCGGTCAAATTCAGCCTCGTCGTGTTGAGCAAGGCCGAGGTGAAAGCGCTAGCCAAGGGCAGCCCAGCGTTACGCGAGAAGCCGGCACCGACGACTAGCAGGTTCTCATGTTCCATCTTGGCCACCTCCGGCATCATCCCTCTTGATGCTGCTCGGCACCGTGACTTCGAACCTGACCGCTCACTAGGTCATCGCGCACGCTCGACACCTGCGCTCAACCGGGATCGTCGATATGCAGCACCATTTCTGCATCGACATTAGCTGGTACGTCATGAGCAATAGTCATCGATCGAGTCGCCAAGGCCTTCGCCCGTTAATTCGCAGAAGTGCTTCAGAGCGCCCTTGAGACTGAAGAAGGTGAATTCACTTCGGTGATGGAAAAGGCCGTCATGGATTGAAATGTGGGCCACTGCCCAATTCTTTATAGCTTCGCCGGCAAAATGAGTGAGTACGATCAGGTCATCGTCCTTGAGATTCCGGTCGACGACGAGGCTCGTGGAGAGCTGGTTGCGCGCGAAGACACTGCTGAAAGAGAGGCGCGATTCATAAAGAAGAAGGGCGTCGTCGGTGAATTCCTCCGGGCACGCCGGGAATTCGGTTGGAACCTTCCAGCGGACTTGGACCGCGAGTGGGGTCAGAGATGGGTAGAGTGTTTCTGACTGGTTGAGCATTCTTCAATCCTCGCGGCGTGAGCGCCTCAACGGACAGCCCTTGCCCAGAAACAACACTTGGTAAAGACTTTGACCGCTAAGGTCAGGTCGCCGCTGCACTAAATGCATATATTTCTAGCGACTGCTATACCTGATCTAGTTTTGCGTGCCCGCCACGCTCGGACTATGCGATTTGACGGTCGACGCTTGCACCGTCAACAACATGTTTCGCTTGCGGACGAGGATGCTCTGCTGAACGCAACCACTTTATAAATCTCGCTAGACTGGCCAAGGCTTGCCGGGTGGCAAGTTCCCTAACGTGGGCAGGTTGAAACTGGCCGTTGTCTAAAAGCATCGTCACGGCCATAAACGTAGCTATTGCCGCAATCGGTAGTTTGGTTTGACGGGAAACGGGCGCCTGACTGGATAGCGTCTGGCCTATAGCTAATCCGAATATCCTGCCGACTGCTTCCGTGGTGCTTCCGCGACGTCTTTCCCGACCTCTTCCCATCAAGAAATGGTCTTGCTAACTACATGTTTTTGCAGTACAAAAGTGGCGCACCCGACAGGATTCGAACCTGTGACCTCTGCCTTCGGAGGGCAGCGCTCTATCCAGCTGAGCTACGGGTGCTTCCCGGTAATCCGGAAAACGAACCAGCCGGTGAACCGGCAAGTCACGGCTTCTTAGCGGAACCAGGCGCGGGCTTCAACGGGCAATTGGAGGAATGGCGCAGCGACCTGGCTCGGGCGTCCAGGCTGCGGCCTATGAGGTTGCCGCCTCACTTTTCACTGTGCGCCTTCTCCGCACCGCCCGCTTCGGCTTCTTCGCACCCGCCAGTTCGTGCATGGCGTCCAGCTGCATCTGCTGCATTTCGGCCAGCCGCGTCCATTGGCGCGAGATGAGGTAGTCGAGCTTTTCGTGCAGATGGCGCACTTCCAGCTCGGCCTTGAGGTTGACGCGGTAGTCGTTGAAGGAGCGCAGGCGGTCCTTGGACTCCTGCCGCCGCTGGCTCATCATGATGATCGGCGCCTGGATGGCGGCGATGCAGGAGAGCAGCAGGTTGAGGAGGATGAAGGGGTAGGGATCGAAGGCGCTGCTCATGCC
>NZ_RZQG01001069.1:0-1861 GCF_003998635.1 Mesorhizobium sp. M7D.F.Ca.US.004.03.1.1 | reverse complement strand
GTTCAAGAATTCCGGCAAGACCATCATCGGGCTCAACGTGCAGCCCTTCGACGCCGGCAAGCACCGCGCTCTGCCGCTGGTCGCTGATGCGGCCGAGGGTTTGGCTGAACTCGGTGCTGCGCTGAAGGGCTGGAAGGCACCTTCCACCTGGACCGCCAATGCGGCCACCGGCAAGACGGTCTGGCAGGCCGAGGCGGCTAAGGTGACAGCGTCGACCAATGCCGCCTACCCCTCCGACGCGCAAGTAATCGGCGCCGTGCAGCGCGCGATGGGCTCTGGGGTGACGCTGCTGCATGCCGCAGGCGGCCTGCCGGGCGAACTGCACAAGCTCTGGCAGGCTGGCGCGCCCGGCTCCTACCACGCCGAATACGGCTTCTCGACCATGGGCTACGAGATTGCCGGCGGGCTCGGCGCCAAGATGGCCAAGCCAAACGAGGAGGTCGTCGTGATGATCGGCGACGGCTCCTACCTGATGCTGAATTCCGAGATCGCCACCTCGGTGATGCTCGGCCTGAAGCTGACCATCGTGCTGCTCGACAACCGCGGCTACGGTTGCATCAACCGGCTGCAGATGGCGACCGGCGGCGCCAACTTCAACAATCTGCTGAAGGACTCGCGCCACGAGGTACTGCCCGACATCGACTTTGCCGCGCATGCGGCGAGCATGGGCGCGATTGCCGAGAAAGTGCCGTCGATTGCCGGGCTGGAAAATGCGCTGGCACAAGCCAAAAAGAATACACGCACCACGGTGCTGGTCATCGACACCGACCCGCTGGTTTCCACCGATGCCGGAGGCCACTGGTGGGATGTGGCGGTGCCGGAAGTGTCGGCACGGCCGCAGGTCAACGCGGCGCGCAAGGCCTATGACGAAAAGCGGCAGATGCAGACCATTGGCGATTGATATAGGCGCCGTCGCCCCTACCTCCCCCGTGTGGGAGGTCGGACCGAAGGTCCGGGTGGGGGTCCGGCGCCGCCCCCACCCCGCTGCTTTGCAGCGACTTGCCGGGGCGAGCCACGGGTCTCGCCCGTCCTTCGGACCCCCACAAGGGGGAAGGTGGAAACGAACTGAAACTGGAGCGACGACTTGAAAGCCAAACTGGGCATGTCCCCCATTGCGTGGTGGAACGACGATCTTGCCGAACTCAGCGATGACGTGTCGCTGGAAGAGTGTTTGCGCCAGTCGCGCTCGGCCGGTTTCACCGGCATGGAGATGGGCCGGCGTTTTCCCAATGATCCCGATGTCATGCTGCCGATCCTGAAGGCAGCCGACGTGACGCTGTGCGGTGGCTGGTTCTCCGGCACGCTGGTCGATGGGGAGATGGCCGACAACAAGGATCGCATCCAGCCGATGATCGACCTGTTCAAGGCCGTGAACGCGCCTTGCATCGTCTATGGCGAGGTCGGCCGCTCGATCCAGGGCGACCGCTCGAAGCCGCTGGCCACCAAGCCGAAGCTTTCGGACGACGAGATGAAGGCCTATGCGAAGCGCCTCACCGCGTTTGGCGAATGGTGCGCCGAACAGGGCATGCCGCTTTCCTATCACCACCATATGGCGGCCGTGGTCGAGACCGAGCCGGAACTCGATGCCTTCATGCGCTATTCCGGCGCCGGCATTCCGCTGCTGCTCGATGCCGGACATCTGGCCTTTGCCGGCGGCGACGTGCTGCGCGCCATCGACAACCATCACACTCGCATCAGCCATGTGCATGTGAAGGATGTGCGCATGGGCGTGATCGACAGGCTCGACCGCACGAAACAGTCCTTCCTCGACGCCGTGGCGCTGGGCGCCTTCACCGTGCCGGGCGACGGCTCGCTGGATTTCGGCGCCATCGTGCAGCGGTTCGCGGACCATGGCTATGAG
>NZ_RZQG01001068.1:0-1862 GCF_003998635.1 Mesorhizobium sp. M7D.F.Ca.US.004.03.1.1 | reverse complement strand
TCAGAAGATCTGGCAGAGGATTTCACCGCCGACATTCTGTTCACGTGCTTCGTGGTCGGCCATCACGCCTTTCGGTGTCGAAAGGATGGCGATGCCGAGGCCGTTGGCAACCTGCGGAATCGACTTGGCCGAAACATAGACGCGGCGGCCTGGCTTCGAGACACGGGCGATTTCGCGCACGACCGGCGCGCCGTCGAAATACTTCAACTCGATCTCGATTTCGGACTTGCCGTTGTCGAAGTCGGTCTGGCTGTAATCACGGATATAGCCTTCAGCCTTCAGCACGTCGAGGACGCGGGTGCGCAGACGCGAAGCCGGCGTCGAAACGCTCGACTTCTTGCGGCCATACGCGTTGCGGATGCGGGTCAGCATATCGCCGAGAGGATCGCTTAATGACATGTTATGTCCTCCTTACCAGCTCGACTTGACCAGGCCCGGGATCTGGCCGTTATTGCCGAGATCACGAAGCGCGATGCGCGATACTTTGAGCTTGCGATAGTAGGCGCGCGGACGGCCGGTGACTTCGCAGCGGTTGCGGATGCGGATCTTGGCCGAGTTGCGCGGCATGGCAGCAAGCTTGAGCTGAGCGCGGAAGCGCTCTTCCATCGGCTTGGACTGATCCATGATGATCGCCTTCAGGGCAGCGCGCTTGGGACCGTACTGGTCGGCAAGCTTGCGGCGCCTGTTGTTCTTCTCGACTGAGCTGGTCTTTGCCATTTCAGATTTTTCCTTTTCTCGCTGCCGTTACTGGCGGAAGGGGAAGTTGAAGGCCTTGAGCAATGCCCTGGCTTCGTCGTCCGTCTTCGCAGTCGTACAAACGATGACGTCCATGCCCCAGATCTGATCAACCTTGTCGTAGTTGATCTCCGGGAACACGATGTGTTCCTTGATGCCCATGGCGTAGTTGCCACGGCCATCGAAGCTCTTCGGATTCAGTCCGCGAAAGTCGCGGACGCGTGGCAGTGCGATGTTCACGAGGCGGTCGAGGAACTCATACATGCGTTCCTTGCGCAGCGTGACCTTGGCGCCGATCGGCATCTTCTCGCGGACCTTGAAGCCGGCGATCGAGTTGCGGGCGCGGGTGACGACGGCCTTCTGGCCGGCGATCATGGCCAGGTCTTCGGCCGCGATCGAAGGCTTCTTCGAATCGGCGGTCGCTTCGCCAACGCCCATGTTCAGCACGATCTTGTCGATGCGTGGAACCTGCATCTCGTTATCGTAGCCGAACTGTTCCTGCAGCGCCTTGCGGATGGTCTCATTGTAGACCTGCTTGAGGCGCGGCGTGTTCTGAGCCTTGGACTGTTTGCTTTCAGCCTTGGGCTTCGTGGTTTGAGCCTTAGCCATTGATGACTTCTCCCGAGCGCTTGGCGACGCGCACCTTCTTGCCGTCCTTCTGGAAGATGAAACCGACGCGGGTCGGCTTGCCATCCTTGGGGTCGGCCAGCGCGATGTTCGACAGCTGGATCGGCGCTTCCTTGGTGATGATCCCGCCCTCTTGGGACTGGGACTGCTTCTGGTGACGACGGATCATGTTGACGCCGCGCACCAGCGCGGTGTCTTCCTTCGGCTGTACCGAGAGGACTTCGCCCGAACGGCCCTTGTCCTTGCCGGCCAGCACGACGACCTTGTCGCCTTTTCTAATCTTTTGCATTGGTCCGGCTCCTTACAGCACTTCAGGCGCGAGCGAGATGATCTTCATGTGGTTCTTGGCGCGGAGTTCGCGCGGAACCGGTCCGAAGATACGCGTGCCGATCGGCTCTTTCTTGTTGTCGACGAGAACGGCCGCGTTCTTGTCGAAACGGATCACGCTGCCGTCCGGGCGGCGGATGTCCTTGGCCGTGCGAACCACGACCGCCTTCATC
>NZ_RZQG01001067.1:0-1865 GCF_003998635.1 Mesorhizobium sp. M7D.F.Ca.US.004.03.1.1 | reverse complement strand
ATGCCACCGGCAATGAGAACCGAGAAAGGCGCTTGTTCAAAGAGAGCGAACGTATTGCTCGGCTTTGCGACCTGAATCAGCTGACCGACGCGCAGTGTTTCGCACATGAAGGCAGAGCCGCCGCGGCTGTTGGCATCGCGAGCAACTCCGATCGCGTAACGACGCCGCTCGTCTTGTGAATTGGTCAGCGAATAGCTGCGCTGGATTCCGTTCGGCAACACCACATCGATATGCGCACCTGCTGTAAACGGCGGGAGCGTACCGCCAAAGGGATCGCGCAGATCGAATGAATAGATGCCATCCGCTTCGTAGGTGATGGAGAAGACCCGCAGAGTCAGCAACCGACGTGGTTCATTGGCATCTGATGAAGGAATGGAGGAGGCGTGGTCCTGGCGTACTGTCATCGTCATAGTCGATGCCTCTACCGGCCGTTGAGGACATACCAGGGATTAGCCTCCGGCAATGTCCAATCCAGGTAGAAATCCTTCACATGCGGGAATATGTCGTTCGAGAAAGATGCCCGCAGCTCTTCGGTCTCCGTGCGAGGCCGCTCCAAGTCAGCTTTGATCTTGGCGAATGTCTCCGCACGGTCGACAAATGCAAACTTGCCATCGCGATAGACGACGTTGCCGTCGATCATGGTCAGCTTCACGTGTTCCGCCTTCGCACGGTAGACAAGCGCATCGACCGGCGCCCGCCCCGGTTCGAAGTAGGGTTCAGTAATCCTGGCATAGTCGAGCACAACCAGATCGGCGCGCTTGCCAACTTCGATGGTCCCAATCACGTCGCCAAAGCCGGTGGCTCGGGCGCCATGTTCGGTGGCCATTTTGAATATCTCTGCGGGAGTGACTGTCTTTTCGTAAAGTCCCGGCTTGGCATGGATATGCTTGATCAGGCGCATCTCCTGAAGCATATCGCGGTCGTCATTGAGACCCGCCTCGTCGATCCCCATGGCAACCGGAATACCGCGCTTTAGAAATTCCAGGACCGGTGCGATACCGCTGCGCAGCCTGAGGTTGGAACTTGCGTTGTGGCAGACGCAAACACCATGCCTTGCAACGATATCGAGATCACTTTCGCAGATCCAGGTTCCGTGACCTACCGTCAAATGAGGGCCAAGAATGCCAATATCCTCCAGATGCGCCAGCGAAGACTTGCCGAACCGTCTCTGCGAGAATTCCTTTTGATACGGAGTTTCGGAAAGATGCAGGTGAATGCCGATGCCATGCCTTTCAGCCCAGTCGCGCGTCAACGTAAGCAACCTGTCACTTGCCCGCTCAAGGTTGATCGGCGCCAGCCAGATGCGCACAAGCGGATGCTTGCCGTAGGTCTCAAGCATCGGCCTTAGATAGAGTGTCTCGTAATCCTCGAGTTCGAAATGCGAGCGTGTCAGGAACGCGCTGGCGCGTTCTCGCAGACCGTCCGGAAGGCTGGCGACAAAATCATCATCGGGGCCATAAACCAGCCGATGCTGGTCGCGGTTGCAGAAGGCGAAACTTACGCGCATGCCAATATCTAGATAGGCGTTGACGATAGCTGAGCCGTTGCTCGGCCAATCCGTCACCGGTGCCGGCTTCATGCCGCCAAGATGCTGGACGGCGGTGACGCCCGACGCGATCAGCTCGAAGGCAGAATAAAGCGTGTCGAGATAAGGGGGGACGACCTTGTGCCGGATCTGATGGGTCAGCCACAGTTCAAGTGGAAGATCCGGGCTGCCCAGTTGAACAGGGGTCAGCCCGATGTGATGATGGCTGTTGACGAGCCCAGGGATAACGAGGTCGCCGGCTCCGCCGACCACGTCGACGTTTGGGTAGCGCGCCGCGAGTTCCTCGAAACGGCCGATCGCCTCGATGCGCCCGTTGCGC
>NZ_RZQG01001066.1:0-1874 GCF_003998635.1 Mesorhizobium sp. M7D.F.Ca.US.004.03.1.1 | reverse complement strand
GGACAGAGAGATCGCATCGGCGCAAAGTCCCCCTCACCCGGATTGCCAACCGAATTGCGAAGGGCAATTCGGGCCAATCCGACCTCTCCCCGAGGGGAGAGGAGGATGCCGGCGTCGATGCTCTTCTCTTCTCCCCACCGGGGAGAAGGTGGACGCGAAGCGGCCGGATGAGGGGGCCTTTCACACGCGATTGCCTCGCAAAGGGCACTATCATCGCACCCATCACTGCCGCCCCCGCATCGTAATAAACGCGCCGAACATCACCACGGCGACCATGATGGCGCCTTCGATGATGGCGGTGACGTTGGGGTCGATGGCGAGCAGCGTCAGATCAGTGCGCACCAGCCGCAGCACGAAGACGGCGACGATGGGGCCGAGCAGGCCGCCCTTGCCGCCGCCGAGCGCCACGCCGCCGAGCACCACCGCCGCGACGCTGGCGAGCAGATAGGGGCCGGGGATGGGGGCGCCAATGCCGGTGCTCATGGTCAGCGCCAGCCCGCCCATCGCCGCGAACAGGCCCGACAGCGCATAGGCGATGATGCGGGTGCGCTTGACCGGCACGCCTGAGCGGAACGCCGCCAACTCGCTCGAGCCGATGGCGTAGATGGAGAGGCCGAGGCGCGAGCGCCTGAGCGGTATCCAGACGATGCAGAGGCAGACGATCAGCACCAGCAGCGCCTTGGGCAGCCAGGCGTCGATGCCGTCGGGCAGGCCCGGTATCGGCACGGTGCCCGAGATCAGCGCCTTCAGCCATTCGGCGGCGGCACCGCCCGGCGCGTCGAGCACCAGAAGGGCGGCACCCTGCAGCACGAACAGGGTGGCCAGCGTGACGACGATGTCGGGCACGCGGGTGACGACGATCAGCATGCCGTTGACGGCGCCGAGCACGAAACCCATGGCGAGCACGAAGGGCACCACGAACAGCGCGTATTCTTCCGAGGCGCCGGCCATCATCGAGGCGGCGGTGACGCTGGTCAGCGCCATCATGGCGGCGACCGACAGGTCGATGCCGCCGGCGATGACCACCACGGTCTGCGCGGCGACGGCGAAGGCGTAGGGCAAAACGGCGCGTGCGAGCGAGCCGAAATCGCCGCTGCCATAGGCCGGCTGGATCAGTTTCGTGATGATGAACAGGGCGACGAAGAGGGCGAACAGGCCTGATACCCAGCCCTGGCGGCGCAGGAAATGGCTCATGGGTTCGTCCCCGAAGACGGGGACTGGGGATCGGCCAGAATGCCGATATCGGCCTTGGCGCCGCGCGGCAGGCCGTAGGCGGCGCGCATCAGCGCCGGCTCGTCGGCCTCCTCGACGGGGAAGATGTCGACGACGCGGCCGCCGAAGATGACGATGACGCGGTCGCAGACACGCTGCACCTCTTCGAGTTCCGAGGTGTAGAACAGCACCGACTTGCCGTGGCCGGCGAGCTCGCGCACCAGATGATAGATCTCCTGCTTGGTGCCGACATCGATGCCGCGCGTCGGGTCGAAGCACAGGATGGTGCGGGCGTCTGCCGCGATCCAGCGGGCGATCGTCACCTTCTGCTGGTTGCCGCCGGACAGGCGCTGCACTTCGCCTTGCGCGCGGGTGTCGATCTGCAGCCGCTCGATGGCGCTGACCACCTTGGCGCGCTCCCGGCGCATGTTGATCGGCCCCCAGTTGCGCAGCGCCGCACTGAAGGGCAGCGCGATGTTCTCGCGCACCGAGCGTTGCATGGCGAGCGCTTCGGCACGGTCGCCCGGCACATAGGCGATGCCGGCGCGGATGGCGTCGATCGGGTGCGAGAATTTTGCGGGGCTGCCGTCGACTTCGATGGTGCCGCCCGATGGCCGGATCGAACCGGCAAGGGCGGAAAACAGCTCGTCCTGGCCCTGGCC
>NZ_RZQG01001065.1:0-1876 GCF_003998635.1 Mesorhizobium sp. M7D.F.Ca.US.004.03.1.1 | reverse complement strand
GAAGGGCGCCGGGTTCTTTGCCGTCAAGCAGCGGCAGTTCGACGCCTGGACCAACGACAAAGGCAAGCCGGGCTATGGCGACGGGTTGTGGTTCATCCCCGGCGGCGGCAAGTTGTGCTGGCGCGCACAATGGCACGGTTCCTGGGGCGTGAAGGGCTCGATGACCTGCTTCGAGCATCGCCAGGCTGGCAAGGTGATCTACCAGCGCAAGGCTCCGGATGGCGACTGGTACGTTTTCGAGAGATTGAAATACGGCGACTACGTCACCAGGAAACAGAACCGGGTCAAGGCAAAGCTGTAGACTGTGTCTGCGACAGGCGGCTGGCCTAAAGCGTGTCGCGTCTGAGCGGTTTCAGGCGACCCGCTTTAGGTTTTGTTTTTGCGCATCTCGTTCCCCAAAACGAAGTCACTTTTGGGCGACATGCACTAGGCCTTGCGCTCCCAGCGGCGGTCTGGCGTCTGCTGCCAGTAGGTGACGGCATGGCCGGCGTCCTTCATCACCTTCCAATGCCCCCGCGCCGCCTCGACCTGCGCGGCGTCGTGGCCGTCGAACAGGAAGACGGCACGCTCGTAGCCACCAAGATCAGGCGGCACAGCGCCGTCAACGAGGAACCTTATCTTGGCCTGGTTGGGATTGCCGTCACCGGTGGTCAACAGGATCGGCTGTTCACCGGGATAAGCCTCACGGTCGGTGGCGTGCGCGAGGAACGAATCGTCGCGGAAGGTCCAAAGATGCTGGTCGAGCGCATCGCGGCGTTCCTCGGTGCCGGTCTGCACCACGGCGCGCCAGCCACGGTCGACGCTGCGCTCCAGGAGGCCTGGCAGCGCATCCTCCAGCGTCGATTCGGTCAGGTGGTAGAACAGGACGTCGGCCATCGCTTCAGTCTATAGTGCCATCGCTTCAGTCTATAGTGATTGAATCCGCTCATTGCTCATAATTGTCGCGCACCAGCCGGTCGAGCAGCCTGACGCCGAAACCCGAACCCCAGGATTGGTTGATCTCGTTCGACGGCGAGCCCATCGCGGTGCCGGCAATGTCGAGATGCGCCCAAGGCGTGTCCTTGACGAAGCGCTGCAGGAATTGCGCGGCGATAATGGCGCCGCCATAGCGGCCGCCGATGTTCTTCATGTCGGCATTCTTGGAATCGATCAGCTTGTCGTATTCGGCGCCGAGCGGCATGCGCCACAGCCGCTCCTGCGTTGCCTGCCCCGCCGCCGTCAGCTTTTCGGACAGTTCGTCATTGTTGGAAAACAGGCCGGCATAGTGCTGGCCGAGCGCGACCATGACGGCGCCGGTCAGCGTTGCCAGATTGACCATGAATTTCGGCTGGAAGCGGTCGTTGCAGTACCACAGCGCATCGGCCAGCACGAGGCGGCCTTCCGCATCGGTGTTGAGCACCTCGATGGTCTGGCCCGACATCGAGGTGACGATGTCGCCGGGGCGCTGAGCGTGGCCGTCGACGGCGTTTTCGACCAGGCCGATGACGCCGACGACATTGGCTTTCGCCTTGCGCGCAGCCAGCGCATGCATCAGGCCGGTGACCGCGGCCGCACCACCCATGTCGCCCTTCATGTCCTCCATGCCCGAGGCCGGCTTTATCGAATTGCCGCCGGTGTCAAAGGTGACGCCCTTGCCGACGAAGGCAACCGGGCTGTCCTTTGGCTTGCCGCCGTTCCACTGCATGATCGCCATGCGGGCGCCGCGCGGCGAGCCTTGCGCGACACCGAGCAGCGAGCCCATGCCGAGCTTCTTCATCTCCTTCTCGGCGAGGATCTCGACCTTGACGCCGAGCGCCTCGAGTTCCTTGGCGCGGGCGGCGAACTCGACCGGCCCGAGCACGTTTGGCGGTTCATTGACGAGGTCGCGCGCCAGAAG
>NZ_RZQG01001064.1:0-1877 GCF_003998635.1 Mesorhizobium sp. M7D.F.Ca.US.004.03.1.1 | reverse complement strand
CTTCCACACCACCGCGTCGCCGCAGACCAGCGCCAGCGCTGCGTTCCACGACCACACCGCGACCGGGAAGTTGAAGGCGGAAATGACGCCGACGACGCCGAGCGGATGCCAGGTTTCCATCATCCGATGGCCGGGGCGCTCGGTGGCAATGGTCAGACCGTACAATTGCCGGGAGAGGCCGACGGCGAAATCGCAGATGTCGATCATCTCCTGCACTTCGCCGAGCCCCTCGGACGGGATCTTGCCGACCTCGATCGAGACCAGCCGGCCAAGCTCGGCCTTGTGCGCACGCAGCTCCTCGCCGAGCAGCCGCACCAGCTCGCCACGTCTCGGTCCCGGCACCATCCGCCACGCCTGGAAGGCCTTGTGCGCGGCATCGATCACCTTGGCCGCGTCAGCCGGCGAGATCGTCTTCAGCGCCGCGATCTGCTCGCCCGTCACAGGGCTCCGCACGATCAGGTCGCCGCTGACAAGCGCCTCCTTGGCCACACCCAGATTAGCCAGAAGCTCGGCCGTTTCCTTCGCTATCGTCATTTTTGTCCCTTTCAGATCCCGTCGCCATTATATGGCGCTGGGTTAAGCCTTCGCCGTGTCGCCCGCGTACCGAAAGGCACTTCAGGCACAGTCATGGCGTGGCATTACTCGTTTCAGGGGAAAATCGCCACCCCGGCATGGTCCAAGCCCAAGCTACACGATTGAGCCAGATGGGCAGATGACGCTCAGTTCGCCTTTTTCGCCGGCGCGTGCACGGCACCGTCCTTCATCAGCCGGTCGATATGCATGCGGATATGGGCCGCTTCCGCCGCCGTGTTGGCAAGCGCAATGGCGCGGTCGAAGGCGACGCGCGCCTCCTCGCCCCGGTCAAGCTGCATCAAAAGGCCACCCTTGAGGCCGAAGAAATGGAAATAGCCGGAAAGCCGGTCTTCCAGCGGCTCGATCATGGCGAGCGCCTCTGCCGGTCCACGCACCTTGGAGACCGCGACGGCCCGGTTGAGCGTGACCACCGGTGATGGCTGCATCTGCTCGAGCAAGCGGTAGAGCAGGTCGATCTCGTTCCAGTCGGTGTCCTCGGCCCTTTCGGCCCGCGCATGCAGCGCGGCAATAGCCGCCTGCACCTGATAGGGGCCGGGCTTGCGATGCCGTAGCGCTTTGTCGACCAGCGCCAGCCCCTCATCGATCATCTTGCGGCTCCACAGGCTGCGATCCTGATCTTCGAGCAGTACGATCTCGCCGCTCTGGTCAAATCGAGCCGGTGCGCGCGCATGCTGCAGAAGCAGCAGTGCCGTCAGCCCCATGATCTCCGGCTCGGTCTGGAACAGCCGCAACAACAGCCGTGCCAGCCGGATCGCCTCTTCGCACAGCGGCGCGCGAGCCGGCGCCTCGCCGCTGTTGGTCGAATAGCCCTCGTTGAAGATCAGGTAGACCATGGCTGCGACAGCGGCGAGCCGCTCGGAGCGCTCGACGGCACCCGGAGTCTCGAACGGCACGCCGGCGTCCGCAATGCGCGCCTTGGCGCGGGTGATGCGCTGCTCCATGGCGCTTTCGCCGACCAGGAAGGCGCGTGCGATCTGCTTGACGGTGAGGCCCGAGACAATCCGCAGCGCCACCGCGATCTGCTGCGTTGCCGGCAGATCGGGATGGCAGCAGATGAACAGCAGCCGCAGAATGTCATCACGGTAATGCGCCCCGTCCAGCCGCTCGGCGATATCGCTCTCAGCGTCTTCCAGGTCGGAAATCTGGTCTTCCTCCGGCATCGGCGCCTGCTTGGCGCGCTTGCGCACGGCATCGATGCCGCTGTTGCGGCCGACAAAGATCAGCCAGGCCGCGGGATCACGCGGCGGCCCGTTCTGCGGCCAGTTCTTGATGGCCCTGAGGCA
>NZ_RZQG01001063.1:0-1879 GCF_003998635.1 Mesorhizobium sp. M7D.F.Ca.US.004.03.1.1 | reverse complement strand
GAGACTTGGACGGAGCTGCGTCAGTCTTGGCCGGCGCTTGATCTCGCCGGCAAGCACCAGATGGGTGATCCGGTGCCGCCTCAGCAACGGTATCAGCGAGCCGATACCTTCCAGGGCGAGGCTTTCATGCTCATACCGGGAGAGCTCCGCCATCCGGTCGGCCTCGCCTTCCATCACGATGACGAAGGGCGGATAGCCTTGTTCAGCCGAACCGGCCGCGACTTCGACCGGCAGACTGCCGCCGCCGGCGATGATGCCGACCCGGGAGCCCGGCGAGAGATCAAGACGCGCTGCCGCTGCCTCAGTCTTCGTCATCGACATCGTCGCCATCGCCGCCCTTGAGCGACGGCACAGCATAGTGCCGCTTGCCGCGACTGGTGATGAAATCGATGATCTTCATGGCGGTCGGCGACGACGCGAACTCCGCCTTGGCGAACTCGATGTTCTCGCCAACGGTGCGGGAACGGTCGAAGATCATTCTGTAAGCCTTGCGCAGCACAAGGATTTCGGACCTCGGCAGGCCGGAGCGCTTCAGGCCGATGATGTTGAGGCCGCGCAGACTGGCGCGGTTGCCGACCGCGATGGCATAGGGAATGACATCGCCGACGATCGCGGAGCAGCCACCCAGAAAGGCGTTGTCGCCGATGCGGACAAACTGATGCACAGCGGTCAGGCCGCCGATATAGACGTTGTTGCCGACCTCGCAGTGGCCGCCCAGTGTCGCGCCATTGGCGAAGGTCGCGTTGTTGCCGACGACGCAATCATGGGCAATGTGGGCGTAGGCGAGGAAATTGCCATTGTCGCCGACCGTCGTTTCGCCGCGGCTGGAATCGGTACCGAGATGCATGGTCACGCCTTCGCGGATCGTGCAGTTCTTGCCAATGACCAGGGTGGTGCGACCGCCCTTGTGCTTGGTGTTCTGCGGCGGTGCGCCCAATGTTGCCATCGGGTAGACCTTGGTCGAGGCACCGATCGATGTCGCGCCCATCACCGAGACATGACTGACCAGTTCGACGTCATCGCCGATCACCACATCGGCGCCCACGTGACAGAACGGTCCGATGCGCACGCCTTGGCCGATTTGGGCGCCTTCCTCCACAACGGAGGAAGCATGGATGGATGTCTTGATTTTCATAAGCATTCGATCGTCAGTCGCTGGTGACCATCATGGCTGAAATCTCGGCCTCGGCCGCCTTGGCGCCGTCGACCATGGCTTCACAAGCGAATTTGAGCAGGTTGCCGCGTTTCTTGATTTTCTTCACATAGATCTTCAACTGGTCGCCGGGAACGACCGGTTTGCGGAATTTGGCGTTGTCGATGGTCAGGAAATAGACCAGCGACGGCTTTTCAGTGCCCAGGCTGCGGATGCAGATGGCGCCGGCGGTCTGCGCCATCGCCTCGACGATGAGCACACCCGGCATGACCGGCTGCTCGGGGAAATGGCCCTGAAAATGCGGCTCGTTTATGGTCACGTTCTTGATGCCGACAGCGGACTCGTCGCCGTCGATGTCGACGATGCGATCAATCATCAGGAACGGATAGCGGTGCGGCAGGAGCTTCATCAGCCCCATAATGTCGACCGCTTCCAGCGTCGTCGACGCGATCATGTCAGCCATTGCCTCCCTCGCCCTGTTTGCGGGTCCTGGCGAGCCTGCGCAGCATGGCTATCTCCCGCATCGCTTCCGCCATCGGCTGTGCCGGATAACCGCCCCAGATTTCGCCTGCAGGGACATTGCTCATAAATCCACTTCTGGCGGCAAGCTTGGCCCCGGACCCGATGGTCAGGTGATCCGCAAGCCCGACGCCGCCGCCCATGGTGACATTGTCTCCCACGACCACGGAACCCGAAATACCCGAAAGCCCGGCTATTATGCAATTG
>NZ_RZQG01001062.1:0-1881 GCF_003998635.1 Mesorhizobium sp. M7D.F.Ca.US.004.03.1.1 | reverse complement strand
ATGTCACGGATGACGCATTCAGCGGTGCCGGCCTTCGGCCCTTCCAGCCAGTAGCGATGCACCCGGCAGGCCCAGCTTTCGGCGAAGAACAGCGACTTGCCGTCATGCGCCATGCACACACCGTTGGTGTAGCGATAGCCGTCGAGCAACGTCCTGGTCGACCCGTCCTTCGGGTCGTAGACCAGCAGCCTGCCGGTGGCGCGGTTCTCGATCGAGTCCAGTGCCCAGTCATGGGCGTCATAGCGCTTGGTCGAGTCGGTGAAATAGATGCGGCCGTCCGGCGCGATGTCGCAATCGTTGGGGTCGCGCAGCCGCGCATCGTCGACGATCGAGGTCCACGAACGCGATGTCTCCGCCGACAGGCGTTTGACCTCCCGATCCGGCGAGACCGAATAGAGCCCCATGGCGCCGACGCAGCTGATCAGATTGCCGGACTTGTCGAAGGCGAGACCGAGCGGAAAGCCGCCGATATGGGCAAACACTTCCGACCTGACATAATCCGGCGCGAAGAAACGGACGATTTCGCCGTGACGCGTGCCGCAATAGAGATTGTCGTCGCGGTCGAGAATGACATCTTCCGGCCCCTCCAGCTCGCCAAGCCCGATAGGGTCGGCGGCCGACAGCCGGTTGTCGAGCTCGTATGATGTGCCCGAGCCGGGTGCGGCCGACTGTGTCTCGCCCATCTTCAGATAGACCGGTGCGACATAGACTTCGTTCAGCACCTTGTGGCGGTTCTTCAGCCAGCGGATGTCGATGGTCACCGCCACCGCCAGCATGATGCCCAGCACCATCTGGTTGGTGCCGGTGCCGTAACCCAGCCGGATCAGCCCATTGGTCATGGTCAGCACAATGATGGCGCCCATCAGCCCCTTGATCACCGAGCCGCGTCCGCCGCCAAGGCTGACACCGCCGACCACCGCCGCCGTCAGCGCCATGATCTCGAGATTGAGGCCGGTGCCCGGCCCTGCCCCGCTCAACCGGCAAGCGATGAGGAAGCCGCCGATCGAGGCGCAGAAACCGGAGAAGACATAGGTCATGAACACCGTGCGGCGCACGCGGATGCCGGCATTGTGCGCCGAGCGCCTCGAGCCGCCGACCGCCAGCACATGCCAGCCCGGCCGCGAGCGCGTCAGCGCGATATGGGTGACGATGGCCAGGATGATCGCCAGCCACACCGAGACCGACAGCCCCCAGAAGGTGCTGTCGCCGATGAAATCCAGCACATCGGAAGTCGCGTCGGAGAGCTGCACATCGGCGGCATAGGTGGTGACCAGGATGTCGAACAGCGCTCGCCCGAAGATGAAGGTAACCAGCGTGGTGAGAAAGGCGCGCAACCTGAGATAGCCGACGAGGTAGCCGTTGATGGCGCCGAAGACGAGGCCGGTGGCGAGCGACGCGGCCAGCGCCAGCCAGATCGACTGTTCGAGGATGAAGAAGACGTAGACGGCGGAGAAGCAGGATAGTGCGAAGATCGAGCCGACCGACAGGTCGATGCCGCCGCCCAGCATCACCACCGTCATGCCGGTGACCACCATCGAGAATTCGCCGAGCTGGCGGGTCGATTCCTGCAGCGCCGTCAGCTTGAAGAAGCCGGGAATGACCGAGCCGAAGGTCGCCAATGTCACCACCAGCGCCAGGAACGGAATGGCGTTGTCGGTCCAGCGTTTGGTCAGTATCTCGCCGACGACATGGTCGGGCACGAGATTGTAGCGCCAGGACTGGAGGCGTTCGCGAAAGGACATCGGCTGCTGCTATTCCATGAGGGAACGAGGTGACCGGATCCTTCCGGCCACCTCGCTTATACTTCAGTCGAAAAAGTGCGGCTTACTTTGCCGCCGCCGCTTCGGCCTGCAGCGCCTTCAGGTCCCAGCAGCTATCGGG
>NZ_RZQG01001061.1:0-1883 GCF_003998635.1 Mesorhizobium sp. M7D.F.Ca.US.004.03.1.1 | reverse complement strand
GCCTGGACGTATTCGGGGCCGGTCGTGCGCACCACCTCATGGTCGAAGCGCAGCATCAGTTCGTCATAGAGTTTTTCGTCGCCCCACAGGAAACGCGCTTCGAGGATCGAGGTGCGGATGGTGACATCGGTTCGCGACAGGCGCAGGCATTCGTCGATATTGCGGGTGGCGTGGCCAACCTTCAGCCCGAGGTCCCACAGCATGTAGAGCATGTATTCGACGGTCTGTTCGCCCCACGGCGTCTGCTTGTAGGGCAGCAGGAACAGAAGATCGATGTCGGACCCGGGCGCCAGCGTGCCGCGGCCGTAGCCGCCGACAGCGACGACGGCCATGCGCTCCGCCGAAGACGGGTTCTTGACCCGGTAGACATGGGTGACGGCGAAATCGTAAAGCGCCCGGATGATCTCGTCCATGAGATGCGACAGCCGCGCCGCGCAGGCGCTGCCGCCGCCATCGTCCCGCAGCATGCGCTCGGCAATGGTGCGCCCCTCGGCCAACCGCCCCTTGAGCAGCTGGAGCACACCGCTGCGCGCGGCCTGTCCGGAACCGTCGCCCGCCGTGGCCGCGGTCAGCGCGGCCATCTCGCGGCGCAAGGCTTCGCCGTCGATCAGTTCGTCGAGCTTCAGGGAGATTCTTGCCATATGTCCAAGTCGGCCTTGCCTTTTCGGCGGCGTCTATAGCGCGTTTTCGCGGCGCTGGGTATGGGGCGGGAGGCCAGCCCCGAAAGCGGCCTAGTCGTTTGCCTCGATCCGGTCGAGAGGGACGACAATATGTTGCCGAAATCTGCAGAAATCGATGATCCAGCGTAGAATTCGCCCGGCCTCTTTCGTGATTCTCTGGGCGGTCGGTTTCCTGCGTTTTACGGCAAGCCCGCTTGCGACCCGTGCGGCTTCCCGTTCCTGCTCAAGCAGGCTTGGCAGTCTGTCGCCGACGAACTGGTCCTGCGCGCACACAGCGGGAACGAGCTGGTAGATCGTCTTGCGCGCCGATCTCGGGAGAGCCAGATCGAAGATGAGTTCATCGACAGCCACGTTGACCTGTGCGGTTGCATCGAGAAGATGGCGCGCCATCTGCCTCGAGAGCAGGTAACCGCCAGCCCCGACATGGCTCTTACGCAGCCTGAATATGGAAAAACCGCGGCCAACGGAGATCCTTCTGCGCTGGATCATGGTTTTGGCAAAGAAGGTCTCGAGCTTGACGACATCGGCATCGGCCGGAATCCAACTCGTATCGGCAAGCAGCGCGCCGGCCTTCGCGGAAAGCACCATGTCGTCCTCGAACACGGCGCCGTACGGGGCCTCGTCTTGTGCAATGATCGTCCAGCAGGTGCGATGGCTGTGCAAGCAGGCGATCTCGCTCCCCGACAGGGGGCGGATGGCATGCATGGCGTGCTGCGGTTGCAACACCAGGTCCGGGTGTTCCCTGGCATCGATTGCGGCCACCCGCTCGAACGCAACGCCAATGCGGGCAAACTCCGCCGTCATATGGGCAAGCCTCTCAGGAGACCGATCGAGATTGATGACCAGACGCTTCATTACCGACGAACTCTTCACCTTCCGAGACCACCGGGGCTCTCTAGCAGCGGCGATGTTGCCGCGTAAGGACTTTTTATGGGAGAATCGCGCGCACCGGGCCGGTGATGCAAAAAGTCGAAACAGGCCTTGACCTTCCAGTTACTGGAAGCACTACCTGACCCTCGAAGCAGAAACATCGAGGCATTTCGCAATGACACATTCAGACCACGGCCACCATGTGCATGGCGGCTGCTGCGCCGCGAAAGCTGCGGCCGAGGATCCGGCCCTGCTGCGCGACCCGGTCTGCGGCATGATCGTCGACCCGGCCGCCGGCAAACCGACGGCCGAGCATGATGGCCATCTCTATCA
>NZ_RZQG01001060.1:0-1884 GCF_003998635.1 Mesorhizobium sp. M7D.F.Ca.US.004.03.1.1 | reverse complement strand
GTGCGGCCTGAAGGGCGTGGCTAACAGGAATTGGAATGGAGAGAGTATGGGTTCGAGTTGGGTAAAGACGGCAGCAGCGCGCGGGAGCGCTGAATGACGCTGCGCGACCACGCCATCCGCTACGGCTTCATCGTGCTCTTGTTCGGGCTCGTCGCCTATTTCTCGATCGCCGCCGACGGTTTCGTTTCGCCGCAAAGTGCTGTCTTCATCTTCCAGTCGGTCGCCATCACCGGCGTTCTGGCGCTCGGCGTTACCGCCACGCTCGTCGTCGGCGGCTTTGATCTGTCGATCGGCTCGGTCGCCACCTCCGCCATGATGGCAGCGGCCTATGTGATGGTGGTGCTGGAGCAGAACGCCCTTGTCGCGGTGGTCGTTTGCCTGCTGATCGGCGCCATTGTCGGCCTGATCAACGGCTGGCTGATCGTCTACATGCGTGTGCCCGATCTGCTGGCGACGCTCGGCATGATGTTCCTGCTCGTCGGCTTGCAGCGCATTCCGACCGAAGGCCGCTCGATCGCCACCGGCATGACCATGCCCGACGGTTCGGTCGCCAACGGCAAGTTCAGCGATGCTTTCCTGGCGCTCGGCCGCCACCGCTTTGATTTCTTCATCCCGAACCTCATTCCGGTGTCGGTCGTGGTGCTGCTCGTGCTCGCCGTGCTGATCTGGTTCTTCCTCGAATACACCCGCTTCGGCCGCATGATGTATGCCGTCGGCAGCAATGAGCGCGCCGCCGAACTCGCCGGTGCGCCTGTCAAGGCATACAAGATCTGGGCCTACGTTATTTCAGGTGTTTTTGCCTCGATCGGCGGCATTTTGCTCGCTGCCCGGCTTGGACGCGGCGACATCGCCTCGGGTAATAATCTGCTGCTCGATGCAGTTGCCGCGGCGCTGATCGGCTACGCGGTGCTTGGCGCCGCCAAGCCGAACGCCTTTGGCACCGCCATCGGCGCGCTGTTCGTCGGCATCTTGCTGCAAGGCCTGACGATGATGAACGCGCCTTACTACACGCAGGATTTCGTCAAGGGCGTGGTTCTGGTCATCGCCCTTGTCTTCACCTTTGCGCTTTCAGGCAGAGGCAGGAGGTAGCTTTCGACCGGAACAGGATTTTGGGTTCAACAAGAGTGGAGGAAAACAAGGTGAGCATTACAAGAAGACTTCTGGGGAAGGTGGCGCTCGGATTGGCCGGCGCAACCATGCTGATGCAGTTCCCGGCTCTGGCCGCGGACAAGCCGGCGCCTTTCGACAAGCCTGGCGTCAAGATCGCGCTGGTGCGTTATCTCTCGACCGGTGACTTCTTCCAGGCCTATCTCTCGGGCGTCGAGGCGCAATCGAAGGCGCTCGGCATCGACCTGCGCGTGCTCGACAGCCGCCAGGATGCGGCTCTTCAGTCCGACATGGTCGATCAGGCCATCGCGCTCGGCGTGCAGGGTATCATCATCCAGCACGGCCTGACGGAGTCGATGAAGGACGCCGCGCAGCGCGCAGTGGATGCCGGCATCAAGGTGGTGGCCTTCGACGTCAATGTCGAAAACCCCAAGATCCCGCAGGTCGAACAGTCCGACCGCGACCTTGCGCGCCTGGCGCTCGAGCAGGCGGTCAAGGACAATGGCGAGAGCTGGAATGCGGGCTATGTCTACGTCGCCGGCATTGCGCCGCTCGACCGCCGCAACGAGACCTGGGTCGACGTGAAGAAGAAGTATGCCGGCATCAAGGAAGTCGCGATGTTCGGCACGCTCGACAATCCGATCGCCAACTCCGTCGCCAATCAGGCGCGCTCGGTGCTGTCGGCTCATCCCGACATCAAGGTGATGTTCGCTCCCTATGACGAATTCGCCAAGGGCGTGAAGATCGCTGTCGATGAGGCCGGCCTCAATAAAGGCA
>NZ_RZQG01000105.1:0-10899 GCF_003998635.1 Mesorhizobium sp. M7D.F.Ca.US.004.03.1.1 | reverse complement strand
GTGCCGGACGCGCACAATCCGACCAAGCGCCATGCGCCCTCGATGCTGACCAGCGATCTCGCCCTGCGTTTCGATCCTTCCTACGAGACGATCTCGCGGCGCTTCCATGAGAATCCGGATCAGTTCGCCGACGCGTTCGCCCGCGCCTGGTACAAGCTGACCCATCGCGACATGGGCCCGCTTGTGCGCTATCTCGGCCCGTTGGTTCCGAAGGAAGAGCTGCCCTGGCAGGACGTCATTCCGGCGGTCGATCACGTGCTGATCGACGAAGAGGACGCGGCAGCGCTCAAGGCCAAGATCCTGGCGTCCGGCCTGTCGGTGTCGCAGCTGGTCTCGGTGGCATGGGCGTCGGCCTCGACCTTCCGTGGCTCCGACAAGCGTGGTGGCGCCAATGGCGCGCGCATCTGCCTTGCGCCGCAGAAAGACTGGGCCGTCAATCAGCCGGCTGAGCTCGCCAAGGTGCTCGACAAGCTCGAAGCGATCCAGAAGGACTTCAATGCTTCGCAGACCGGCAGCAAGAAGGTCTCGCTTGCCGACCTGATCGTTCTCGGTGGCGGTGCTGCTGTCGAGAAGGCCGCGAAGGCCGCCGGCCACAGCGTGGACGTTCCCTTCTGGCCGGGCCGTATGGACGCCTCGCAGGAGCAGACGGATGTCCACTCCTTCGCGCCGCTGGAACCGACGGTTGACGGCTTCCGCAACTATGTCAGCGGCAAGCAGCGGCTGACCGTCGAGGAGGCGCTGGTCGACCGTGCGCAGCTGCTGACGCTGACCGCGCCGGAGATGACGGTTCTCGTCGGCGGCCTGCGCGTTCTCGGCGCCAATGCCGGGCAGTCCAAGCACGGCGTCTTCACCAAGCAGCCGGAAACGCTGAGCAACGACTTCTTCGTCAACCTGCTCGACATGGGCACGGAGTGGAAGGCGGCATCGGAGGCCAAGGACGTGTTCGAAGGCCGCGACCGCAAGACCGGCGAAGTCAAGTGGACCGGCACCCGCGCCGATCTGATCTTCGGTTCGCACTCACAGCTGCGGGCGCTGGCCGAAGTCTATGCAACGGCGGACGCCAAGGCGAAATTCGCCAGGGATTTCGTCGTGGCATGGACCAAGGTGATGAACGCCGACCGCTTCGACATCGCCTGAGCTTGCCAATGGCACTCCGGCGCGGCCGCGCCGGAGTGCCCGTCCTCCCAAGGACTTAAGATCGGGGCCGCGTTTCCAGCGATGGGAGCGCGGCCCTTGTCGTAAGAGGCAGCGCTTTGGTGGATCGTGCCTTCCCGGGCAAGGATGCTATTTTACCGGCGTAGCGTCTCCACGGTGTAACATGATCGAAATCGTCAAACCCGCGCTTGAACATTTGCCGTCCTACAAGGCGGCGCTCGAACGCGGCTGGTCGCCGGACAATGTGCGGTTGCTGGAAGCGACGCGCGAGCAGCTTGCGGCGATCGAGAAGGATCCGGTGGCTTTTCTCGCCGACCTCGATGATCCCCAGGCCAAGGGCGGCCCGATCGCCTTGCCTGACGGGACGAAAGTACCGCGCTTGCCGGGCTTCCGCCGCTGGATCTGGGACGGCGAAGCGTCGGGCTCGATCGGCTTTCGCTGGCAGAAGGGCACTGCGGAACTGCCGCCGCATGTGCTCGGTCATATCGGCTATGCAGTGGTGCCGTGGAAGCGGCGGCGCGGTTACGCCACCGAGGCGCTGCGGTTGATGCTGGATGATGCGAGGGCGATTGGCCTGCCCCATGTCGAGATCACCGCCAAGCCGGGCAATCCGGCCTCGCACAAGGTGATCCTGGCCAATGGCGGCAAGCTCGTCGAACGCTTCTTCGAGGACGCCGCCTATGGTGGGGTGGAGAGTTTGCGGTTTCGGATCGAGCTGTAGCTCGCTTTATCGCTTTTCGGCCTGATCGCGCAGCCAGTCGGCGAGCGACGTGCGACGCGTGCCGGCCCTGCCTGTGAAGGCCTGGGCGGACAGCATGGAGTTCAACACCGCTTCCTGCGTGGCCTCCGCCGCTGCCCGCAAAAGGATGTCGATGCGCGCTTCGTTGAGGGTGAGCAACGGCACCAGGTCGCGGGCTTCGTCGTGGTCGACCATGTTGCCGGTGCTGAAGGCGATGGCGATGTCGCCGCTGCCATGGCCCCAGAAGGAGCCGAGCCTTGCGATGCCTGCTCCGGTGCGGCGCGCCACGCGCTCGAGCTGGCGGTGTTCGAGCGGCACATCGGTTGCCAGAATAACCATGATCGAGCCGCGTTCGGCCCGGTCCGATTGCCCGGGATCGGGCCTGCGCCCATCGGGGAGCACGAGGTCTCCGGACTTGCCGAAATTAGACAGGACGAGAACGCCAAGATGACGTTCGCCGCCGGCCGCGATCTTTCTGGACGCCGAGCCGATGCCGCCCTTGAAGCCGAAGCAGCTCATTCCCGTCCCGGCGCCGACGTTGCCCTGTTCGACCGCGCCTTCATGCGCATCCGCCAGCGCCGCAAGGGCGTGTTCCTCTGATATCGCCAGTGCCTGGATGTCGTTCAGTGGCCCGTCATTGCACTCGCCCACCACCGGGTTGACGGTGCCGGTCGAGCGGCCGATGTCCGGGTTCAGGCGGATGGCGTCGCGGATCAGCGCCGTTGCGCAGGTGCCGACCGAGAGCGTGTTGGTCAGCAGGATCGGGGTTTCGATGGTGCCGAGTTCCTGCACCTGCGTCAGGCCGACCGTCTTGCCGAAGCCGTTGATGACATGGCTGGCCGCGATCACCTTGTTGCGAAATATATTGCCGCCATGCGGCAGGATGGCAGTCACGCCGGTGTTGATGTCGCCGTTGCGTAGCGTGCAGTGACCGACACGGACGCCAGGCACGTCGGTGATCGCATTGTCGGCGCCCGTCGGCAGGATGCCGCAGGTCAAGCCGAAATCGCCGACAGTCCTGGTCATGCCTGCTCCTGGCTCACAAACGACCCGCGTCCAGGTCGAGGTCCGCGCCGGGACCCTATTGGAGTGTCAACCATGCTCGTCAGCGCACAGCGCGTGGTCGGACAGGGCGCGGATGACGTAGCAGTCGCCGACCGTCTTGCCATTGCAGCAGGTGGCGATGCGTTCGAGCTCGGCCTCCAGCCGCTTCAGCTGGGCAATCTTCTCCCGCACCGAGATCAGTTGTTCCTCGGCGATCCGGTCGGCGTGTCCGCAGGGCTGCTCGGGGTGGGCGCTCAACTCGATCAGCGAGCGGATGTCCTCGACCGCGAAGCCGAGGTCGCGGGCGTGGCGGATGAAGGCCAGCCGCTCCAGCTCCTGCCTGGAATAGCGGCGCTGGTTGCCTTCCGAGCGCTCGGGTGCCGCAACAAGGCCCATCTGCTCGTAGTAGCGGATGGTCGGCACCTTGACCCCGGTGCGGCGCGAGAGATCACCGATGGAAAACATGAATTTGCCTCTTGAAGCTCTAGTGACTAGAGCAATTACAGTGCCTGACATCAGCATTCAAGACCCATGCGGCGACGCCAAGCGGACAAGACAGACAGGTGATGTGATGACGACGCCCCTCAGGCAGACACGGTTCAAGATCGGCGGCATGGACTGCGCCTCCTGTGCGGCCAAGATCGATACGGCGGTGCGTCGCCTCGACGGCGTCGACGATGTCTCGGTTTCGGTGACCGGCGCCAGCATGACGGTCAGCCATGGCGGTTCGCTCAACGATGGCAAGGTGCTGCAGCAGGTGGCGCGGCTCGGCTACGGCATCGTCAAGGCCGAAGCCAAGACCGATGGGCGGGCTTCAGTGGCCTCGGCGCATGACCACGCTGACCAGAAGGGCCACGATCACGCCGGCGACGATCATGAGCATGGCGGCGAACAGGTCGCCAACGAGGCTGCCGGGTCATCTCATCTCCACAGTGATGTCGAGCCGGGGCAGGCGTGGTGGCGCTCCCGCCGTGCAGCGCTGACTCTGGCTTGCGCGGCGGCGCTTGTTGCCGCCTATGGCATCGGCCATCTGTTCCCAGTAGCCGAGCGCTGGGTGTTCCTGGGCGCGCTGTTGGTCGGCCTGGTGCCGATCGCGCGGCGCGCGCTGATGGCGGCATTGGCCGGCACGCCGTTCTCGATCGAGATGCTGATGACCATCGCGGCGACAGGCGCTGTGATGATCGGCGCCACGGAAGAAGCCGCCGCCGTGGTGGTGCTGTTCCTGATCGGCGAACTTCTGGAAGGTGTCGCCGCCGGCCGCGCCCGGGCGAGCATCCAGGGACTTGCCGATCTCGTGCCGAAGACAGCGCTGGTCGAGCGGGCGGGCGGCACATCAGAGGTTCCAGCCGAAGACCTTGCGGTCGGCGACGTCATCGTGGCGCGGCCGGGCGACCGCATCCCTGCCGATGGCGAGATCGTCGAGGGGTCTGGTGACATCGACGAGGCGCCGGTGACCGGCGAGAGCACGCCGAAGCGCAAGGGTGTTGCGGACGCCGTCTTCGCCGGCACGATCAGCATCGACGGAGTGCTCAAGGTTCGCGTGACCGCAGCCGCGTCGGACAACACCATCGCCCGGATCGTGCGGCTTGTGGAGGAGGCGCAGGAGGCCAAGGCGCCGACCGAGCGCTTCATCGACCGCTTCTCGCGCACCTACACGCCGGCCGTGCTGGCGGTCGGCGCACTGGTGGCGCTGCTGCCGCCGCTGCTTGCCGGCGGCGATTGGAACGAATGGATCTACAAGGGCCTGGCGATCCTGCTGATCGGCTGCCCCTGCGCCCTGGTCATCTCGACGCCGGCGGCGATCGCCGCAGGGCTGGCGACCGGCGCGCGGCATGGTCTGTTGATGAAGGGTGGTGCCGTGCTGGAAGGCTTTCGCCGGATCACGGCGGTGGCCTTCGACAAGACCGGCACGCTGACCGCGGGCAAGCCTGTCGTCACCGACATCGTGGCCTATGGCCGCGAGGAACGCACCGTGCTGGCGTTGGCGGCAGCGCTGGAGCAGGGCTCCAGCCATCCGCTGGCTATGGCGATCCTGTCGAGGGCCAAGGCCGACAAGGCGCCGGTGCCGCCGGCCTTGGCGGCGAAGGCGATCTCGGGCAAGGGTGTCGAGGGCAGCGTCGGCGGCGTTGCCGTCTTCCTAGGCTCCGGCCAGGCGGCGGGCGAACGCGCCGACATGACCGAGGCGCAGCGCCTCGCCGTCGACAGCCTCAATGGCCAGGGCAAGACCGTCTCGGTGCTGGTGGCCGATGGCGTGGTGGCCGGGCTGATCGCCATGCGCGACGAGCCGCGGCAGGATGCGGCGGCCGGGATCGCGGCGCTCAAGGCTGAGGGCATCCGTGCGGTGATGCTGACCGGCGACAACCGCCGCACGGCCGAAGCCATCGCCGCTTCGCTTGGCATCGAGGCGCGGGCGGAGCTGTTGCCTCAGGACAAGCAGCGCATCGTTGGCGAATTGCAGCGCGAGGGGTTCAAGGTGGCCAAGGTCGGCGACGGCATCAACGACGCGCCGGCGCTGGCCGCCGCCGACATCGGCATCGCCATGGGCGGCGGCACCGATGTGGCGCTGGAGACCGCGGACGCGGCGATCTTGCATGGCCGCGTCATGGACGTCGTGCGCATGGTGAAACTGTCGCGGGCGGTGATGGCCAATATTGGCCAGAACATCAGCGTGGCGCTCGGGCTGAAGGCAGTGTTCCTGGTCACCACCATTTTGGGCATCACCGGCCTGTGGCCGGCGATCCTGGCCGATACCGGCGCCACCGTGCTGGTCACCGCCAACGCCATGCGCCTGTTGCGCTGGCGCGGGTGATCCGGCGTTCGGCGGCCGCCGCTCAACCGCTAGCCGTCAGGGGTCGATATCCATCGCGAGCGCTGCGTCCTTCTGGTTCTCCAGTTCCGTGAGCCTGCCTTGGAGCGCGCTGCGGATCGAGGCGTAGGCGGCAGCGCCGAAGGTCAATCGGCGCGGAGCGGGATTCTGCTCGACCGAAGCAATCATCGCTTCGACCATCTTGTGCGGGTCGCCCTTGACGTCGAACGAGCCCTCGGCAAAGGCCTTGCGCAGGTCGCCGACCGGCGTGTTCGCATAGATTTCCTCAGACTGGGAACTGATCAGGCTGGCGCCGAAGTTCGTCTGCGTCGGTCCGGGCTCGACGAGTGTCAAGCCGATGCCAAAGGACGCGACCTCCTGCCGAACGGATTCGACGAAGCCTTCGATGCCCCATTTGGTGGCGTGGTAGAGGCTGAAACCGGGATAGGCCATCTGGCCACCCTCCGAAGAGACTTGCAGGATGCGGCCGCCGTGCTGTTTCCTCAGATGCGGCAGTGCTGCCCGGATTACCTGGATGGAGCCGACAAGATTTGTGTCGATCAGGTCGCGGATCTGGTTGTCGTCAAGCTCTTCGGCGGCGCCGAACAGGCCGTAACCGGCGTTGCTGACGATGACATCGATGTGCCCTAGATCGTCAAAGGCTTTGCCGATCGTTGCCTTGATCGCATCGCTGTCGGTCATTTGAAGAGAAGCGATCCAGAGGTGATCGCTATGATGCGCTTTCAAATCGGCGAGCGCCTGCGGCCTCCGCACCGTTGCGGCAACTCGATCGCCACGGACCAGAAGCCTTTCCGTCAGAAGCCGTCCGAAACCGGACGAGGTGCCGGTGATGAACCATGTCTTGGCCATGGGAGAAGTCCTTTCGTTGTTGACTTCGGCCAAGACTACTCCACTCAACTCATGATACTATCCGTTCAATTTTGGATAGCTTGATGAAGATTCACCATGAATTCGAAGCCCGGACTTCCCGAATTGTCGGCGCTGGCCGCAATCGTCTTGCATCGCAGCTTCCGTAAGGCGGCCGACGATCTTGGCCTGTCCCCCTCGACGCTCAGCCACATGATGCGGACGCTGGAGCGGGGCATGGGCGTGCGCCTGCTCAATCGCACCACACGCAGCGTTGCGCCGACCGAGGCTGGCGAACGGCTGGTCGCACGCCTGCGGCCGCTCTTGTCGGATATCGATGCGGCACTAGCCGAGGTTGATGACTTCCGCGGTCTTGCGTCAGGGACGCTGAGGATCAACACCAGCGAGATCGGTGCCCGGCTGTTGCTCGGATCCGTGGTGCCGTCGTTTCTTCAGCGCTACCCCCAGGTCTCGCTCGATCTCGTCACCGAGGGAAAGCTGGTCGATATCGTCGCCGAAGGCTTTGATGCCGGCATCCGCCTGGGCGAGGCCGTACCGCGGGATATGGTCGCGGTGCGCTTCGGTGGGCCGACACGCTTCATCGCCGTTGCATCGCCGGCCTATCTCGCCGGCCGCCCGGCTCCGCACACGCCAGATGATCTCGGGGATCAAGCCTGCATCCGGTTCCGCTTGCCGAGCGGTAAGCCCTATCGGTGGGAGTTCGAGAAACATGGCCAGGAGATTGCCATCGATGTTCAGGGCGCACTGACACTCGACAGTATGGAGTTGATGGCCGAAGCAGCGGCTTGCGGCATGGGCGTTGCCTACATATCGGACAAGACTGCCAAGCCTTACCTCGATCAGGGATCGCTCGTCACCGTGCTGGACGATTGGTGTCCGCCCATTCCCGGCCTGTTCCTCTATTATCCAGGCCACCGGCTGGTGCCGCCGGCGCTGCGCGCCTTCATCGACGTGTTGAAAGAGACGAAGGGCTGAGGTCGCTACTCGGCTGGGGCCGTCAGCGGCGGCGTGGCGTTGCTGCGCCCTTCCCAGACATAGGAAGCGAGCGCCACTGCGACGGCGACAAGCATCGCGATGGCGCCGAGCAGCGGCAGGCTGCGGTAGCCATAGCCGGCATTGAGCATGGCCGCGCCCAGTGACGCGGCAAGCGCGATGCCGACATTGAAGCCGGACGGAATGAGCGACGAAGCGAGATTCGAGGCGTCTGCCGTCCAGGCCAGGATGCGGGTCTGGATCGGCGTGCCGATGGCGAAGTTGAGACCGCCCCAGATGACGATCGCGACAACCATCGGCAGGGGATAGGGGCTGACGGCATAGATGACGGCCAGCGTCACCGCCTGCAAGCCCAGCATGGTGATCAATGACGGCATCAGCTTCCAGTCGGAGAGCTTGCCGCCCAGGAAGACACCGAGCGTGGCGCCGACGCCGTTGAGCAGTAGCACCCACGGCACCAGGTTCTCGTCGAGCCCGGTGACCTCCAGCAGTGTCGGGGTGATGTAGGTGAACAGGCCGAACTGGCCGATCATCAGCATCAGCATCAGGATCAGCGAGGTCCAGATCTGCTGGCGTGCCAGCACGCGAACCTCGCGGGCGAAACCGGCGGGCCTGGCCGACGATCCCGTCGTGCGCGGCAACAGCGCTGCCATGGCAAGCGTTGCCGCCACGCCCAGCGCGCACATCACCCAGAAGGTCGCGCGCCAGCCCCAGATGTTGCCGATCGCAGTGCCAGCCGGCACGCCGATGACGTTGGAGACGGTGAGGCCGGACAGGATGACGGCAACCGCCATGCCGCGCTGGTCCTCGCGCACAAGACCGACGGCGACGACCATGGCGACGCCGAAATAGGCGCCGTGCGCGACCGCCACAGCAATGCGCAAAAAAAGCATCGAGGTGAAATCGGGCGCTAGCGCGCAGGCCGCCTGGCCGATGGTGAAGGCGATGGCGAGGCCGAGCAGCAAGGTTTTGCGCGACAGCGACTTGGTGGCGAACGCCAGCAGCGGCCCGCCGATGGCGATGCCGCAGGCATAGCCGGAGACGAGATAACCGGCGGAGGGAACCGAAACGCCAAGACCTTGCGCCACTTGCGGCAGCACGCCGGCTATGACGAATTCGGTGGTGCCAAAGGCAAAGGCGGCGATGAACAGGGCGATGAGCGGAAGCGACATGGGAAGGCCTTAGCTGGAATGGCCTCAAACCACGGATGGGCTTTGCGGGCAATCCAGAAATTTTTGGCGCCGCTTTAGCTTTTCTTGACCGATGGCATTAGGCCGGGGTCTTGCGGCCATAGGGAATCTTCAGCCACGCCCGCTCGTGGAGATAATAGAGCAGCGATTTGGTGACGACCTCGGTCAGGCCGATGGTCGCGGCGAGCTTGATGCTTCCCGTCACGACCAACGAAATGATGATCGTGTCGATGGTGCCGGTCGCCCGCCAGGAGAGCGCCTTGGCGAAACTGCGCGAATGGGTGTCCATCGATTTCCTCCGAAAGGCTGGGCTAATGGACCCTTATCCCGACTGGAGGAAGCAGAGCAAAGGTATTTTTGCCGTCGAAACGATGGATCAGCTCGCCTTCAGCCGCGACCCCGTCAGCAGCCCGCGCTCTTCGAGCACCGGATAAGCCATCGAGGCCAGCAGCGAATTGATCTGCTTCAGGTCGCGGATGGTGTCGAGGTGGATCGAGCTGGTCTCGACGCTCTTGGCCGTGCCGTCGCGCAGCCGCACGAAATGGCTGGCGCTGGTTTCCTTCTCGCGGTCGCGCAGCTGGTCCTTTTCCAGCACCAGCTGGCGGGCAGTCTCGGGATCGCGCGACACCAGCACGTTGAAGGCGAGCCGGGCATTGGCAAGCACCGAGCTGTGGAAGGCGAACAATTCACTCCAGCCCTCGTCGGTGAATTCCAGTCCGCGCTCGAACTTCTTCTTCACATGCACCAGCATGTTGCGCACGATGATGTCGCCGACCTGCTCCAGCTTGACACAGGCGCCGATCAGCTCCTGGCAACGCAGCGCCTCGTCCTCGGTCAGCGGGTTCCTGGTAAGCTTGGCCAGATAGAGCTTGATCGCGGCATGCTTCCTGTCGACGCGGTCGTCGAGTGCAGCCAGCGCCTTGATCTTGTCGGCGTCAGCGCTCTCGTAGAGCTCGATGATGCGCTTGAGCATGATCTCGACGGTCTCGCAGACCCGCACCACCTCGCGGGTGGCGTTGGCCAGCGCCTGGCTAGGCACGTCGAGCGCACTCTCGTTGAGCGCCGACAGCTCGACGACGTCGAGTGTGCTGGCCGGCGCCGGCTTGGTGCCAAGCGCCACGATCTTCTCCGAGGCGCGGTAGACGAAGCCTGCAAGCGGCAGGCCGGCGAGCAGGATCAGCACATTGAACAGGATGTGGGCGTTGACGATCTGGTCCGCCGCCGTCGAGCCGAGAAAAGCGAAGTGGGGCCTGAAGATCATGACCAGGATCAGCATGATCAGCGAGCCTAGCCCGCGCATCAGGAGGTTGCCGATCGGCACGACGCGCACTTCGGGGCTCGACGAGCGGGTCAGCATCGGCGCGATGATCGAGGAGCCGAGATTGACACCGAGGATGAGAACGACGCCGAGCTCGGGTGTGATCAGACCGCGGCCGGCCAGCGTCGCCATCAAGAGCACCGCCGCGATGCTCGACTGGAACAGCCAGGTGATCAGCGCCGCCAGCAGGTAGGCGGTGATGGAATCGGTCGAGAAGTAGTTGATGATGACCGGCATGAGCTGGCTGTTGCGCAGCGGCTCCGATGCCTGGCCGATCATCTCCAGCGACAGGATCAGAAGGCCGATGCCGACCAGGATGCGGCCGGATTGGCGCCAGTCGCGCCGCTCGGTGGCCATGAACATCACCGTGCCGGTAATCAGGCAGAGCGGCACCAGCAAGGTCAGATCGAAGGTCAGCAGCTTGACTACCAGAGCCGAGCCGATCTCGGCGCCGCGCACGGCAAGCTGACCGGCGGCGCCCGAGACGATGCCGGAGCCGGCGAAGGAGCCGACCAGCAGCGTGACGGCGGTGGAGCTCTGCAGGGCGATGGCGAGGCCGGTGCCGGCCAGCAACGCCATGATCGGATTGCGCATGGTGGCGCGCAGGCGATGGCGCAGAACGTCGCCATAGGCGCGTTCGACGCCGGTTTTCACCATGCGGGTGGCAAACAGCATCAGCGCCACGGCGCCGGCCAGATGCAGGAGGACGACGGACCCGCTCATGGCGCCGCCTGCATGCAAACAGGATGCGCGCCCTGTTTGGCGT
>NZ_RZQG01001059.1:0-1885 GCF_003998635.1 Mesorhizobium sp. M7D.F.Ca.US.004.03.1.1 | reverse complement strand
AATGTGCCGTCGTTGAGCGGCACCTGGGTCGGCAGCGGCCACCAGAGCCCGGCCGGCGATGCCGGGGCCGACTGGACGATCGCCATGACGATCAACGATGGCGGCGCGTCGATCGACTATCCGTCGCTCGGCTGCGGCGGATCCCTATCGCAGACGTCCAGGGACGATATTTCGGCGGAATACCACGAGAGCATCACTTACGGTCAGGACAAATGCATAGACGGCGGCAATATCACCGTCAGGTTCTTCAAGGGGAATCTGTCCTGGACCTGGGTCGGCCAGGCTGACGGCCAGCCCTACAACGCAGTCGCCGTTCTGAAGCGGAAATAAGAGACTGTTTGGAAATTCTACACTGGCGGCCGTCTAGCGGCGTTTTCTGCGCTTCCAGTGCTCATGGACCCAAATGTCCGCTGCGCTCCGGTTCTCGAAACCACCACCATATGACTCGCCAGAGCGAATTCGAAACAGTCTCCAGGCGGACTACCGCCTCAATCCTCTTCGTCGTCGGCGTCGAGCAGGCGTGTCGCGCGCCAGCGGGTGAGCACGATGTTGATCTGCTCGATGACGAAGAAACGCGCCGAGTCGCGGTCGTAACCTTCGGCCAGAAGCTTTTCGTAGTCGGTGTGCATGTGGCGGATATGGGCAATCGTCGCCAGCCATACGGCGATGCCCGGCGGCAAGGTCTTCATGTGAACCGCGCCGGCGTCGGTGCGGATCTTCTCCATGTCGGCATAGGGCGCCAGCGGCAGAAGTGCGGTCAGCGCCTTGGCGATGGCGCGGCGGCGGCCGGTCGGCGCTGTCATCGCCGACCCCCATTGGGCTCGTCGCGTCCTTCGATGGTCGCCTCCGGTATGGCGTCGGTCGAGGCGAAATAAGGCTTGATGTCGATGACCGGCGTGCCGTCGAGCACATCGATGGCGTCGAGATCGATGCGGCCGGTACCGATGTCGACGGCAATCAGCCTGGCGATATGCAGCCCGATAGGGTTCGGGCGAGCAGGGGAGCGCAGCGAAAATACGCCTTTCGTTTCAGCCGCATGGCGCGGTTTCTGCACAATCAGAGTCCGCGGCGCATGATGCAGCCAGGACAGGATGATGACGTGGCTGGCGCGCTCCAGCCCCTGCAGGCCATCGCGATAGGGCGCGTCGATGGTCAGCACCGCCTCCTGCCCGGTCTCGCGCGCGGTGCGCATGTTCTTCGGGCATGTTTCGCGCGTCGTCCATGGCGAGGCGATGTGGCCGATGAAGACGATCCCGCCATCAGGCGGCATCAGTGCCGGATCGTTCTCCAGCCTCTGCTCGCCTTCGCGCGTCTCGAACATCTCACGCGTTTCGGTCATCCTGCTCTCATCTCGCATCTTTTTGTTCGTGCATGTCGTTGCCCCAAAACCGCGACCCACTTTTGGGCCACATGCATCGCGAGTCGACGCATGCGCCATTTTCTTGTCCGGAAGCGACATAGCGCTTGCAAGGTTTTGAAAATCGACATAAACATATGTTTATATCTTTTCAAAGAGAATACGCTGATGCATGTCTCGCTCGACACCATGGTGGATACGTTGAAGGCGGCGGCCGAATCCAGCCGGCTGCGCATACTGGCACTGTTGTCGCGCGGCGACCTCACCGTTTCCGACCTTACCGAAATTCTCGGCCAGTCGCAGCCGCGCGTTTCGCGGCACCTGAAGCTCTTGCTGGAGGCCGGGTTGATCGGCCGCTACCAGGAAGGGTCGTGGGCCTTCTTCCGCCTGTCGGACGCGGATTCCGCGCGGGACTTCGTCATGGGGCTGGTTTCCGGCATTCGCGGTGCCGATCCGCAGGTCGAGCGCGATCTTGAGCGCCTGGCCTCGGTCAAGCGCAAGCGGCAGGACCGGGCGGTCGAGTATTTT
>NZ_RZQG01001058.1:0-1889 GCF_003998635.1 Mesorhizobium sp. M7D.F.Ca.US.004.03.1.1 | reverse complement strand
CCTTTCCGCAGGCAAAACCGACCGCGAAGATCGAAGGCCCCGCGCTGGATGTGACGATGGTCGGCCATTCCACCTTGCTGATCCAGACGGCCGGTCTGAACATCCTCACCGATCCGGTGTGGTCGCTGCGCGCGTCGCCGCTTTCCTTCGCCGGGCCAAAACGCATCAATCCGCCGGGCATCGCCTTTGCCGACCTGCCGCCGATCGACCTCGTGCTGGTCAGCCACAACCATTACGACCATCTCGACCTCGCCACGTTGAAGCGGCTGAAGGCCAGCCACGACCCGCTGGTGCTCGCCCCGCTCGGCAACGACGCCATCATCGAAGCCGCCGTGCCCGGCATGCGGCTGTCGGCGCATGACTGGGGCGACAGGGTCGAGGTCGGTAACGGCGTCGCCCTCCATGTCGAGCCGGTGCATCACTGGTCGGCGCGTGGCGCCCGCGACCGGCGCATGGCGCTGTGGGCCGGCTTCGTCATCGAAACGCCTGATGGCAAGCTCTATTTCGCAGGCGACACCGGCTTCCACGATGGCATCAACTACCGGCTGATGGCTGAGAAACATGGCGGTTTCCGTTTCGCCATCCTGCCGATCGGCGCTTATGAGCCGCGCTGGTTCATGGCGCCGCAGCACCAAAACCCCAGGGAAGCCGTGCAAGGCATGACGCTTTGCAACGCCGCTTTCGCCGCCGGCTGCCACTGGGGCACCTTCCAGCTCACCGACGAACCGATCGACGAGCCGGCGCGGAAATTGGCCGAGGCGCTCGACGATCAAGGTGTTCCGCGCGAGCACTTTCGCGCCTTGCGGCCCGGCGAGGTCTGGACCGTGCCTGAGATCGGGCGCGGCTGACGTCTGCATTGGCCATTTACGGCCCGGTCATTTTCGCAGATGGTCCGCCCGACAGGCAAAGGGGAATGCAGATGAAATCGATCATGGCAGTTCTGATGGCGCTGGCGATCTCGACGCCGTGCGCTTTCGCAGGCGAAATCAGCGACCGCGCCGCGGAAGCCGAAAAACTGCTGCAATCGGGTGACGGCGCCGGCGCGCTGGACAAATTCCGTAGCGCCGAGGAAGCCTTTTGGCAAGCGATGCCGCTGGCCGTCCAGAACGTCAAACAGGTCGATACCGCAAGCGGTTTCGGCATCTACAGCGAGCGCGCCAATCACACCTACAAGCCCGGCGAGAAGATCGTGCTGTACATGGAACCCATTGGCTATGGCTACGGCTCGGACGGCCTCGGCAACAGCATGATCGCGCTTTCCGTCGACATCACGGTGGTTTCCGCAGCCGGCGAGACGCTCGGCACGAGCGAGAAGGTCGGCCGTGTCCAGGTCGCGTCCCGCTCGCACAACCGCGAACTGTTCTTCAAGCTGGACCTCTCCCTCGACGGCGTGCCGCCCGGCAAATACCGCTGCGACTTCCTCATGCACGACGAGAATTCGAAAAAGACGGCGCCCTTCACCACCGATATCGAGATCGCCGGCTAGTTTTCGTCGCGAACAGGCCTCGCAGCCCGACGGGAACCCAAGCGCGGCGGACGCGTTTTCATGCGGTTTCAAAATATGTCGGTTGCGAGGCATTCCCATGCTCAAATGGATCATCATTCTCCTCATCGTAGCGGCTGCGGCGAGCCTGCTCGGCATGCCGGCGCTGGCAGGTGCCGCCGCCACCGGTGCGCGCATCCTAATCGGCATCGTTCTGGTCATCTTCCTGCTGGTGGTGCTGGGCATCTTCGCCGTCACGTAAGTCCGGCGCCTTCGCCGTGACCAAGCGGCTGCGCACTGGTAATTCCCGCCCGTTTCCGCCATATAGCGCCAAACGGACACGGAATTTTCGGAGCAATGGCCAGCACCACCAGCAGGAAGATGACCAGAACGATGCCGATTAGGA
>NZ_RZQG01001057.1:0-1896 GCF_003998635.1 Mesorhizobium sp. M7D.F.Ca.US.004.03.1.1 | reverse complement strand
AGCTGCAGGTCATCAACAAAAAGGAAAAGAAGGTTGTTCAGGAGATCGGGTTCGATGACGATAATTGCGACGCCGGCATGCTGATGACGCCCATCTATATGAATGTTCAAAAACAAGTGGAAACAAGATTAGAGATTATTTCCGTAAATTTTCGTGGCAACGCCGGCTATACGTTGGACTATGTTTTTTCTCTTAGAACCAAGAAGTACCACCAACTGGTGAAATGACGAGTGCCTCACTTGGCCGTGTGCAGGCAATGCTTTACCGCCGCCCGAACAGCCTTTCGATATCCGCCAGCTTGAGCTCGATATAGGTCGGGCGACCGTGGTTGCAGGTGCCGGAGCCGGGCGTCGCCTCCATCTGCCGCAACAATGCATTCATCTCTTCGGCCTTGAGCAGGCGGCCGGAACGCACCGAGCCGTGGCAGGCCATGGTCGCGGCGATCTTGTCCAGCCGTTCCTTCAGCGTGTCGACCGTGTCGTTGTCGGCGATCTCGTCGGCGAGGTCACGCACCAGTTGCTGGACATTCGTTTCGCCGAGCATCGATGGCGTCTCCCGCACTGCGACGGCGCCCGGGCCGAAGCGCTCGATGCCGAGGCCGAAGCGGGCCAGTGTTTCCGAATGCAGCGCAAGCCGTTCTGCATCCTCTTCCGCCAGGTCGATGATCTCAGGCAGAAGCAGCATCTGCGAGGGCACGGGGCGCGAATGCAGTGCATTCTTCAGCGCTTCGTAGACCAGGCGCTCATGCGCCGCATGCTGGTCGACGATGACGAGCGAATCCTTGGTCTGCGCGACGATGTAGTTCTCATGCACCTGGGCGCGCGCGGCGCCCAGCACCGCGCCAAGCAGCGTCTCGGCCGCCTCATCCTGCCCGGCACGCACATCGGCGCTGGCAAGCGGGCCGGCATCGAACGCCGCCTGCTCGTTCTCACGCAAACCACGATGCTCGAAGCCCGCGCCCTCGAAACCCATGTCGAACGGCCGCTGCGGCGACCGGGCCGGATCGAAGCCGGACGGACCTGACGCGCGGTAGACCGCGTCGTAGCTGCGGTGACCGTTTGCCGGGCCGCCGTGGCCGTAAGATGCAGCACCGGGCCGGAAGGCCGCCATCATGCCGGCCGCACCCGTGGTGGCGGCGCGGATGCCGGAATCGGCCAGCGCCTGGCGGATGGCGCCGACGATCAGCCCGCGCACCAGGCCGGGATCGCGGAAGCGGACATCGGCCTTGGCCGGATGGACATTGACGTCGACGATGGCCGGATCGAGCGACAGGAACAGCACCGTCACCGCATGGCGGTCGCGCGGCAAAACGTCGGCATAAGCACCGCGAATGGCGCCCGCAATCAGCTTGTCGCGCACCGGCCTACCGTTGACGTAGGCATATTGCTGCAGCGCGTTGGCACGGGTGAAGGATGGGATCGACACGTGACCGGTCAGATGCACGCCTTCGCGCATCGCCTCGATGGCAATCGAATTGTCGGGAAAATCGGCACCCATCACCTGGGCGACGCGACGCAGGCTGCCTGCCGCGCTGTCGTCCGTCGCCGGCAATTCCAGCGTCGAGCGGTCCGAGCCGGCCAGCGTGAAGCGCACGGCGGGGAAGGCGATGGCGATGCGCTTGATCACGTCACTGGTCGCCGAACTCTCGGCGCGCTCGCCCTTCATGAATTTCAGTCGGGCCGGCGTGGCGAAGAACAGGTCGCGCACCTCCACCGTGGTGCCGCGATTGGCCGCTGCCGGCCTGACGGGCAAGACGCGGCCGCCCTCGATGCCGATTTCGGCGGCACTGTCGCCGGCGGCCGTACGCGAACGGATCGACAGCCGCGACACCGAGCCGATCGACGGCAGCGCTTCGCCGCGGAAGCCGAGCGAGCGGATATCGTTGATATCCTCGGT
>NZ_RZQG01001056.1:0-1896 GCF_003998635.1 Mesorhizobium sp. M7D.F.Ca.US.004.03.1.1 | reverse complement strand
TTCTTGAACAATCGGCCCCATCAGCCTATATAGACAGGATGGCTTTGGGCCAGAATTGGCATATCGCGGCGTCAGAGGTTCTCGACCCGCCAATCTCATTCCAAATCTTCGATACCGGGCGCGCGGCATATTCGCTCCGCGGCCATGTCTCATTCTTCGAAAGATCCACATGAACACCGGAACCGTTAAGTTCTACAATGGCCAGAAGGGCTTCGGCTTCATTCAGCCGACCGATGGCGGCAAGGACGTTTTCGTCCATGTCAGCGCACTGGAGCGCGCCGGCTTCCCCGGACTTGCCGAAGGTCAGAAGCTGCAGTTCGAGTTGGAGCGTGACACCAAGGGCCGCGAGTCGGCCGCCAATTTGCAATTGATCTGATCCGGCCGAATTCGATGAACGCTGACCACGGATGTACTGGCAGCTCTCGAAAGCGGCTTATTTCCAGCGACTGCCGGAAATAGGAAAGCGGGGCTCGTCCCCGCTTTTTTGCTTTCAGGACCGCTGCTTTGCACAGGTAAGACAATGCCGGACCGCACCACCCACTCCATCGCGCATTTCGCGGCACCTTTCGTGCTCGGCGGACTGGAAGGGCAGCTGCCGGCCGGCGACTACGACATCGATCACGACGAAGAGCTGATCGAGGGCATGTCGCGGCTTGCCTGGCGCCGCGTCGCCACCTTCATCCATCTGCCGGCAAGGGCAGTGAAAAACCCGCCCACCAGCCAGCTTGTCGCCATCGATTACCTCGAACTCGAAACAGCGCTGAAGCGCGACAGGGAGAATGCAGCATGATCCGTTTCCAGCAGAATGCGCGCCCGCGCACCGACACGCCCGCGCACCAGTTTGCGATCGGTCAGACCGTGCGCATGAAGAGCCGCACCGGCCTCGTCCAGAAGACCGCCGAACTGTTCCAGATCAAGAGCAGGCTGCCGGTCAAGGACGGCTCGCCGCAATACCGCATCCGCAGCGAGCAGGAGACCCATGAGCGGGTCACCACCGAAGACAATCTCGAACCGGCCGACCCGGTTGTTGCCGACAGCCCGGTTGTCACCGTCTGAGATCCCCACCGCAAAGCCAAGCCAACACACAGCAGGAGCACGACATGTCCAAGGGTCAACAGCGAAGCAACCGCGAGACACGCAAGCCGAAGAAGGACAAGGTCGTGGCCAAGCCCGCCTCCCCGTTCGGCTCGTCGGTCAAACAGGCGGAGAGCAGCCTGAAGCCGAAATCGAAGGGCTGACAAACTGGAGGGCGCGCCTCGTGCGCCCTCTCCGTCCCTATGTGAGGCGGCGAATTGATTGAACAGGCCCGCGCAATGCTCTGCCACGGAGGCGCGCTTGAACTTCGTCATCGAGTTCTACCGGTCGCGCGACGCCGACGAAGCCACGCTCGACAAGGTATCGCTGGAAGCGCCGAACCTGCGCGCCGCGCTGCAGGGTGCTACCGCGCTGTTCCACACGCTCGCCATGCCGCAAATCCCCGATCGCCTGCGCATTTGCGACGACGATGGCAGCGAGCTTTACGCCGGCCCGGCCGACGGGGCGTATCCGGCACCGTGACCGGCAGCGCGCGCTTCAATCTTCACACGCCTTTGCTGATCTGATCATGTCCTGCGGATATCGCCCTGCCCCTCAGCACGGTCCGTCGCCAACGACGCGATAGTCCGCGGCGCGGGCTTCGCAGGAATTGGGGAAGGTACGCATCTCGCCGTGCCGGCGAGCGCACACCGGCGCATATTCGCGGGTGCAGAACGTCTGCTCTTCACCACCACCGCCACCACCACCGTCGCGGCACGGACCGTCGCGCACGATGCGATAGCCGGCCCGGTCGGCAAGGCAGGCATTGGCAAAAGTCTGGCGGTCGCCGCCGCGCCGGGCACAGACCGGCTCGTACTCCTT
>NZ_RZQG01001055.1:0-1903 GCF_003998635.1 Mesorhizobium sp. M7D.F.Ca.US.004.03.1.1 | reverse complement strand
ACATTGGCGCCAGCCGACACCGTCATGCGCAGGCCGTCGGCAGGGTTCTGATGAACAAAACCCCAGTCGGTGCGCATCAGGAAGCGGCGCTCTGCCTCGCTCATGCGGTAGAGCTCGCGGAACTGGCCGTCGCGCATGCGGTAGCTGGCGGTGCCGGAGCTCGGCAGCAGCCGCGTCGACAGGCAGTTGAGCAACGTCGTCTTGCCGGAGCCGGACTCGCCGACGACTGCCAGGACTTCGCCCGGCCACAGGTCGAAGGAGACGTTGTCGCAGCCAACGCGCGAGCCATAGAATTTGGAGAGCGCCGAGACGCGCAGTAGCGGTTCGTCGGTCATTGCGTCGGCTCCATGTTTCCTGGGGCGAGATGGGTTTCGGGGGCAAGGTGGCCGCGATGGCCGTCCGCCCGTCGCTTTTCGCAATGGTCGGTGTCGGAGCAGACGAACATGTGGCCGCCATGGTCGTCGAGGATGACCTCGTCGAGATAAACGTTCTCGGTCGCGCACAGCGCGCAGGGCTGGTCGAAGGTCTGCACTTCGAACGGATGGTCCTCGAAGTCGAGGCTGACTACTTCGGTGAAGGGCGGCACCGCGTAGATGCGCTTTTCACGCCCGGCGCCGAACAGCTGCAGCGCCGGTGAGCGGTGCATTTTTGGATTGTCGAATTTCGGCGTCGGCGACGGGTCCATCACATAGCGGCCCTCGACCTTGACCGGATAGGCATAGGTGGTGGCGATGCGGCCGTGCTTGGCGATGTCCTCGTAGAGTTTGACATGCATGAGGCCGTATTCTTCCAGCGCATGCATCTTGCGCGTCTCGGTCTCGCGCGGTTCGAGGAAGCGCAAGGGTTCGGGGATCGGCACCTGGTAGACAAGCACCTGGCCCGCTGTCAGCGGATGCTCGGGGATGCGGTGGCGCGTTTGGATGATGGTGGCGCTGGCAGTGTCGGTCGTCACCGCGACATTGGCGACCTTCTTGAAGAAGGCGCGGATCGAGACCGCATTGGTGGTGTCGTCGGCGCCCTGGTCGATGACCTTCAGCACATCGTCGGGGCCGATGATCGAGGCGGTGACCTGGACACCGCCGGTGCCCCAGCCATAGGGCATCGGCATTTCGCGCGAGGCGAACGGCACCTGATAGCCGGGGATCGCGATGCCCTTAAGGATCGCCCGGCGGATCATCCGCTTGGTCTGCTCGTCGAGATAGGCGAAGTTGTAGGTGGCGATGTCTGTCGGTTGAGCGGTCATTCCGCGGCCTCTCTTTTCTCTTCTACCTTCGCCGGGTTTTCGCGTGCCTCATATTCGGCGCGCATGCGGCGCACGAGGTCGAGCTCGGCCTGGAAGTCGACATAGTGCGGCAGCTTCAGATGCTCGACGAAGCCGGTCGCCTGGACATTGTCGGAATGCGAGATGACGAACTCCTCGTCCTGGGCAGCCGCGACGACATCTTCGCCGAGTTCCGAGGCGCGCAACGCGCGGTCGCAGAGCGCCATGGCCATCGCCTTGCGCTCGCTCTGGCCGAAGACCAGGCCGTAGCCGCGGGTGAATTGCGGCGGCGCCTTGGCCGACCCTTTGAACTGGTTGACCATCTGGCACTCGGTGACCCGCACAGTGCCGAGCGGCACCGCGAAGGGCAGTTCCGGCACGTCGAGCTCCAGCTCGACCTCGCCGATGCGGATCTCGCCGACGAAGGGATGGTTGCGGGCATAGCCACGCTGCGTGGAATAGCCGAGCGCCAGCAGGAACCCTTCATCGCCGCGCGACAGTGCCTGCAGGCGGATGTCGCGTGCCATCGGGAATTCCAGCGGCTCGCGGGTGATGTCGCCGGGGACATGGTCTTGCGGCATGTCGCCATCCGGCTCGATCAGGCCTTCGCGGGCAAGGATCGCCGAGGCGCAAGCCATGCCT
>NZ_RZQG01001054.1:0-1904 GCF_003998635.1 Mesorhizobium sp. M7D.F.Ca.US.004.03.1.1 | reverse complement strand
GCGGCAATCAATAGACGGCGGCCGGCGCGGTCCTTCCTTAACGTCACACTCTGATCGATGAACGACGCCGAGCCCGCCGCCTGCTTGCTGCTCAGGGTGACTGATCACGAAATGTTGCGCGTTGGAACAGTGCGAGAAGTTCGACGTTCATCTGACAAGGCACCGAGTGGCCGCTCCCAGCATTCAAATGCTCGAGCATCGTGAGAGAGCTCCCAAAAGACAGGAACAGAGCAATGTATCGTACAATCCTTTCTTCGCTGACCGGATTGGTCGGCGGATTTATTTTGATCGGCGGTGCTTGGTTGGCATTTATTGGCGGGTCCTGGTTCTTCATCCTCCTCGGTCTTGGTCTCTGCGCTTCGGCATTGCTGCTGTTCAAACTGCGCTCCGAGGGTCTGGCGGTTTACGGCGCCACCGTCCTGGTGACATGCGCTTGGTCCATTCACGAGGTGGGCTTCGACTGGTGGGCGCTTTCCGCTCGAGGCAGCCTGCTGATTGTGATCGGTGCGCTTCTGCTGCTTCCGCCAATGGTTCGTTCCTTGCATCGGCCGGAGATCGGCTGGGCGCGCTATGATGCATCGAGCGGGATGCTTGCCGGCTCATTGAGTGTTGCCTTGCTTGCCGGACTCTATTCGATGTTGCTGAGCCCGCACGACACGACCGGCGCATTCTCAGCCACCCAGATGGCGGGAACCAGGAGTATCGAGAGCAATGTGCCGGACGGCGAATGGCATGCTTATGGTCGCACCGACGCCGGCCGCCGTTACTCACCGCTCGACCAGATAACGCCAGAGAACGTCAGCAACCTCAAGGTTGCCTGGACCTACCACACCGGCGACATTCGCGGCCCGAACGACCCCGGAGAGGCGACCTACGAAGATACGCCCCTTATGATCGACGGGACCGTCTATATCTGCACCCCGCACAATTTGGTGATCGCGCTCGATGCGGTTACCGGCAAGGAGAAGTGGCGTTTCGACCCTCATCTGAAGCAGACTGCCAAGCAGACGACGCAGCATTTGACCTGCCGCGGCGTTTCCTATTTTGACGGGACATCGGCCAAGCCCGCCCCTAGTGGCCAGCAACCGGCCGTCACGGCCGACAGCACAACGAAGACCGAGGAGCAGAGAGTCGAGGAAAGCGCCGCGGAAGTGACGACAGGCGCTGCCGGTGTGCCCCAGAACGTCGTCACGGGGCAGGCCAAGCGCGGCGATCCCAATCCGATCGTCGACCACAAGACGACCTCAGCGATAGCGAATCCCGATGCAACATGCATCAAGCGTCTCTTCGCACCGACGTCGGACGGGCGGCTCATTTCCATCAGTGCTGAGACTGGCAAGATTTGCCCGGGCTTTGGTGGGGATGACGGTACGATCAACCTGTGGGCAAACATGCCCAATATCACGCCTGGCTCCATCTATTCCACCTCGCCACCTGTCGTGACCGATCGGCTGGTGATAGTCGGCGGCTCCGTCAATGACAACGTCGCAACAACTTCACCGTCAGGTGTCATCCGTGCCTACGACGTAAACACCGGTTATCTCGTCTGGAATTTCGATTCCAAGAATCCCGATGCTACCGCGCCTATCGCGAATGGTCAGACCTATTCAGAGAACGCCCCAAACTCGTGGAGTGTGGCAAGTTATGACCCCAAACTCGGACTGATTTACCTGCCGATGGGCAACCAATCACCTGACCAATACGGCGTCGGCCGCAGCGCCAGCGTCGAAAAATATTCATCCTCAATCCTCGCATTGGATGTCAACACCGGCAAACCAGCCTGGGTGTTCCAAACCGTCCATCATGATCTCTGGGACATGGATGTTCCGGCACAGCCGAGCCTTGTGGATCTCACTGTTGGCGGGGTAGAGGTCCCGGCACTGGTCGCACCGACCAAGCAGGGC
>NZ_RZQG01001053.1:0-1906 GCF_003998635.1 Mesorhizobium sp. M7D.F.Ca.US.004.03.1.1 | reverse complement strand
GTGCACCGATCCCGACGCCGCGCCTGCCGATTCCGACCGGCATTCCCGCCGACATCCTGCTGTCGCGCCCCGATGTGCGCCTGGCGGAACGGCAATACGCGCAATACACCGCTAAGATCGGCCAGGCCGAGGCCGCCCGCTATCCCTCGGTCAGCCTGACCGGAGACATCAGCACGGCGGCGTTGAAGCTCGGCGACCTCGGCAAGAATTCGTCGATCGGCTGGTCGTTCGGACCGACGCTCAGCGTGCCGGTGTTCAATGCCGGGCAATTGCAGGCGGCCGTTGAGGTCGCCAAGGCGCAGCGCGATCAATATTTCATCGCCTACCGGTCTTCGGTGCTGACGGCGCTCGAGGATGTGGAGAATGCGCTGGTGCTGTTGGCGCAGGAGCGCATCAGGATCGGCAAGCTCGCCTCGTCAGCGAAGTCCTATGGCGAGGCGGCAAGCCTCGAAGGCACGCTCTACAAGGCCGGCGAGACCAGCCTTCTCGATGTGCTCGACGCCCAGCGCTCGCTCTACTCGGCCGAGGACTCGCTGCTGCAAAGCCGCGTCTTGCTGGCGACCAACTACATCGCCCTCAACAAGGCGCTCGGCGGCGGTTGGGACGGCGCGGTCAACAGCGCCAAGCCGGAGATCGTCGAGGTCAAGACCGGTCCACGGCTGGCGTCGAAGCCGGCCTCGTGAGGCGCTCCCAAGGCCTCGGCTGCTTGCTTCGAGGCGGCTGCGCCACACGCGGCTTATCGCCGACGCGGCGCGTGAAAATGCCGCCTCCAGCTTTGGCGATGGCGGGCCGAACGCATCGCTGATACTGATGGCGCACACGCACAGCACAGGCGCGCCCGCAGATGACATCCGATACACAGAAGGCCGAAGCGGTCGGGCAGTTGCTTGAAACGCCGGACCTTGCCAGCGCGCTGGAGAGCGAACAGTTCAAGAAGTTCCTCGACCAGGTGCCGATCGCCATTGCGGTCTCGGACCTGGGTTCGAAGGAGCGCGTCGTCTATGCCAATCCGGAATTCGAGAAACTGTCCGGCCTTAAGGCGGCGAGGCTCGCCCGGCAACACTGGGCGGCGCTTTCCGGCACCGGCCTGCACCGGCAGAAGGACCGGGTGCTGTTCGAGGCCGTGGTCGAGGAGACCGATTTCGTCGGCACGTTCCGGCTGGAGCGGACAGAAGACCAACCGGCGATCGTGGACGTCTATTCCAATGTCATCGAGGACGACAATGGCAAGGTCTGCTTCCGACTGGTAGCGCTGGTCGACGTCTCGGCCCATGGCGAAACCGAGGATGCGCGATCGATCGACGAGCGCGTCCGCGAGAAGGACACGCTGCTGCGCGAACTGCAGCACCGGGTGAAGAACAATCTGCAGATGATCACCGCGCTGATCCGGATGGAGACGCGCAACGCGGCCGAGCCGGACCAGAAGCGTTTCGAGAGGCTGGCGGGGCGCGTCGACGCGCTGGCGATCCTCTATCAGACGCTGTCGGGCGACGATGACAAGGATGAGGTCGATCTTGGCGTCTATCTCAGCCAGATCGCGTCGGCGGTGATGAACTCGCATGCCGTCGAGGGTATCCGGCTCGACATGAAGGTCGATACCTATCCGGTGTCGATCAACGTCGCCATGCCGACCGGGCTGGTGGTGAACGAGCTTTTGACCAATGCGCTCAAACATGCCTTCCAGGGGCGCGACGGCGGCACGATCACGCTGCACAGTATCGTTGACGGCGATGGCTGCCGCATCGTCATCGCCGATGACGGAATCGGCCTGCCGGAGGGCGAGACCTGGCCCAAGCGCGGCAAGCTCGGTGCACTGATCGCCCGATCGCTGACCGAGAATGCCAAGGCGGAATTCGACGTGAATTCGAGCGCCGGCGAGGGCACGCGGGTCACCATCGTCTTCAAG
>NZ_RZQG01001052.1:0-1907 GCF_003998635.1 Mesorhizobium sp. M7D.F.Ca.US.004.03.1.1 | reverse complement strand
CAATCCTCTAGCCTGCTGGGCCGTCGAACAGCGGGATGGTCGGATATTCGTCGGCGAGAAATTCAAACGGACGGCTCCGAAACCGCGCTCCGGAGGCTCCGGGCAGATCCCCAAGAAAATCGTCATTGTCGGCGGCGGCGCGGCGGGTTTTGCAGCGGCCGAAATGCTGCGACGGGAGCAGTACCAGGGCAGCATCGTCATGATCAGCGACGACCATGCGCCGCCCGTCGACCGACCCAACCTCTCCAAGGACTACCTCGCAGGAAAGGCCCCGGGGGATTGGATCCCGCTCCGCGGCGAGAAGTTCTATTCAAAAAACAACATCGACCTGCGTCTCAATGTGAAGGCCGTTGACATCGATCTGCGGTCCCGCGAGGTCGTCCTCGCTGATGAAGGAAGGATTCCTTACCACAGGCTGCTGCTTGCGACCGGAGCCGAACCGGTTCGCCTGACCATACCCGGCGCCGACCAGCCACACGTTCACACGCTGCGCTCGTTTGCGGATTGCAAGGCGATCATCGAGCGAGCCACGACTGCGCGCCGCGCCATTGTGCTTGGCGCCAGTTTCATTGGCCTGGAAGTAGCCGCGGCCCTGCGCGCGCGCGATATCGAAGTTCACGTCGTGGCGCCGGATAAACGGCCCATGGAACGGGTCCTCGGTCCGCAAATGGGCGACTTCATCCGCGCGCTCCATGAGGAGAACGGCGTCGTATTCCATCTTGAGAACACGCCGACCAGCATCGACGGCAGGAAGGTGAAACTTAGCAGCGGCGGTACGCTGGCGGCGGATTTCGTCGTCGTCGGCATCGGCGTACGGCCGCGGACCGGACTTGCCGAAACGGCGGGGCTGGTGGTTGACCACGGCGTTGTAGTGGACGCCTTTCTGGAAACGAGCGAGCCGGGGATATTCGCGGCCGGCGACATTGCGCGGTGGCCTGATCCCCACAGTGGCGAGAACATTCGGGTCGAGCATTGGGTGGTTGCAGAGAGGCAGGGGCAAACAGCGGCCCTCAACATGCTTGGCCATCGGGAGAAATTCGCGGCCGTGCCGTTCTTCTGGAGTCGGCATTACGATGTTCCCATCAACTATGTCGGCCATGCCGGGCAATGGGATGAGATCGCGGTCGATGGAGACATCACAGCCAAGGATTGCCTGCTCCGCTTCAAGCGCGAAGGACGTACGCTGGCTGTTGCTTCGATCTTCCGCGACATCGAAAGTCTCGAGGCGGAGACGGAAATGGAGCGCCAAATGGCAACCTAGCAGGCGCTCTTGGGCACCGCGAGAACGCAACCAGCATGGCGCAGCGCTGCAGTCGTCGTTACCGAAAGGAGTTCGACTTATGTCCATAATGCAACAGGAACTTATCAACGATATGCGCACGGTTGCGCCCGCTCAGCATTATTCAAAGATCGTCGAGTTCGCCAAGGAGGTTGCCGAGGAAGCGTCCGATGATACGCCGACTTCGGTTGAAATCTTCTCGGACGGCGGCCACTGGTACTGCCGGGTCCGTCGCGGCGATGAAAAGACCCGGCCGATGGGTCCTTATACCAAACGCCAAGCCGAAGAGATCCAGGATGCGCGCAGGAAGTTGATCGCGAAAATGGGGTCCGCTAGGCTGATCTTCGAGGCGACACGGAAAGGTTAGGGCCCCAACTTTTCACACGTCGCTGCAAGCAAGCGCAAAGCCTAGCCGGACTTAATGATGATTGAAGACCTTTTTATCCGCAACAAAATGTGGTCAGACGAACGTAAAGCCGAAAGGGTTGATTATTTTCAACGTCTTTCGAACTTGCAAAATCCTGAATATCTCTGGATCGGCTGCTCTGATAGCCGCGTACCAGCCAATGTGATTGCCGGATTGGAACCCGGCGAGGTTTTTGTGCATCGCAACGTCGCCAACCTCATC
>NZ_RZQG01001051.1:0-1914 GCF_003998635.1 Mesorhizobium sp. M7D.F.Ca.US.004.03.1.1 | reverse complement strand
TTGCAAGGCCAAGCCGAACCGATGAAGAGTGCGATAGGCAGAATTTACTTTATCGACAGAAGAGGCGGGGTAATCACCTCCACCAAGATCGACAGGCATTTGCAAATCAAACCGCGGCAGTTGGACAAAGCAAACGACCAAATCGAACAATGCTCGATGGGGCCAGTTGGTTGGAATGAACCACTCGGATGTTTCGGTGAGCACCTGCGTCCCGCGAGCTTTGAAGACGGACCACCCAGGCGTTTTGACCGCATCAGCCATCCGACACAGCTCCTAATCATCCGTGACACACTTTTTGCGCCCCTCGGCTATAGCTTGTCGAAGTTGCACTAGGTCGTGGCCGCCGGAAATGAGATGCTCCGATGATCGATGTAGCATGCATGGCATCTGACCTCCTACAGCCAGTTATCTCTGCAGGACCCCTGTAGCCGGGGATGGTGTCCCCATTCGTTTAAAACTCATTTACGATCCACGGGTCAGTGTCATATCCGAGACGTGGTTTCTCAGGCCTTGCTCCATCGGTCAATTTGGCCGTTCCGGTCAAACTGCAATCCAGCTCTGGCACCGGCTTCTTGGTCGAATGTTTGGTAGAGCATAGTGTAGCGGCATCACTGACAACCACCTTCTTCTCCTTGGCAACAGCGACACCGGTCGCCGCTATCACTGCAGCGGCGCAAAAGACAGCTACTTTCATCGTGGTTCCCCATGGCTTGCGCATCCCCAAGATGCGAGCCTATGACCTTACGTCACTTTTATATTAGCGCAACCGAATACTAGCGTCGTTGGACGCTTGGCTGAGCGCCCATCACCTGGCGTCGACGCTTGAGGATGGTGCTGAGAGGCGATGCCAAATCTCGTCTATCGGCAACGGTGCGGCCTCCATGATCATGCGTTAGGTTGGCCGGCCCCCAGGTCAACGCGCCAACCTCAAATTATCACTTCGTGGACTTCATTGTCTTCGCCCTGTGTTTCGACATGACCACTCGGGTCCGATTATGTTCTTTGCGAACACGAACCATAAAGCGCATGATTTTGGCGATTAGATATTTGACAGACCTAATCCGGGTCTTTCGGGACTAGCAGCGGCTGTTTAAGGAGCGCCGAGATCGCGGTGATTATCTGAGGCAGGAACAACGGCTTTTGGATCATGATGCTTTCAGGGGACACAGTCTGCGCTCCAATGGATTGCGCTATCCCCGCTCATGTAGACAACTGGAATTACAGGCTTGGATTCATCCCAGCCGGTCTTACCAACTCCTAGGCGGATGTCGGTGATGAGGGCCTTTGAAGCTGTCCGGAGCCGCCTCGAAAGCCGCAATCGCCTGTGCCGCATTTGCGAACGACAACGCTTCAAAGCCAGCTTCTTCCGACGCCGATTCAACGTCGAGTCGGATTAGGGCCCCATTTATCTTTTACGAGCAGAATTGCCCCGACACTCATTTGTTAAGGGGCATGAGCGTCGGCAACCGATGGGCAAAATCGAGATCGTTGCCGATAATAGCCGAGATGGCGCCTGCAGGATCTTGGTTCGGTTCTTTCCGAGGCCAGCGCCGCGAGTTTCGCCTTTCCCTCGGCGCTTCGAACCCAGACGAAGTGCGCAGAGCTAGAGTTGGCCGAGGTCGGTCCCCATTTCAAAAGCTCATAAAGATCCAGAACTACGGAATATTCGATAGAGACCGGTCCACCCTTGGTATGTCCGGGCAGACCGCAGGATTTGGTCAAGTGCATCGCCCGATATGGCGCTTCTCATTTTGTCTCTGTTCTTCCTGTATTCGTTTGAAGTCTGGCTGGGCGACGAAGCGGACCACGCCGCCTTCTACGCGCAGCGCCGCGCCAGTCGTCGCGGAGGCCTGCGCCGAGCAGGCATAGACAATCATGTTGGCGACCTCGTCCGTCGTGGCGAAACGCTGGATG
>NZ_RZQG01001050.1:0-1915 GCF_003998635.1 Mesorhizobium sp. M7D.F.Ca.US.004.03.1.1 | reverse complement strand
GTCCTGCGGTGACGACCATGGTACCGGCAAGGGGGAATTCAACAAGTTCGCTGAGCTTGGGAGAGGTATGACTGCGCTTGATCACTTGCAAAGCCCTTGCACCGTGGAAACCAATGAAGTGATAGGCTCGCGCGATCAAAACGAAAAACGAGTTTTAGCGACGTTGATTGTTCAGTTTTTCTGGCAACCGAGGTTCAGTGCCGGCAGATTTCAGGCTTGGCCGATCGGCATTTCGCCCAAATGAATGCCTCATTTGCACCGGCAACGTTGTTTGGGGGGCAATATTGGCAGACGGACTTTGACCCATTGACCACGTGATTCAAACGCGAGCAGATCGGCTGTCTGGCGTGGCTTGTCTGACTGTCGCAGGTGTTGTCAATGGAGAGACTCCACTGACCCGACAACAATCTTCATCAAGCCTCGCGAGGCGGGCACCAAGGAGATCAGGAGCGTCGGGAGGTACGCCGCTGATATATGCCCGCCCCGCGAGCTCTTATTGGTCAGGCTGCAATATTGCCTCGCGCCTGCAGCTTGCCAATGGTTTGCTTGATTGTGCCAACCACGCGCTCACGTTCGGGACCAACAAGTGGCAGACGGGGCGCTCGGGTCCACTCAGGGCTGCCGCAGACGAGATGTTCTGCCAGCTTGATATATTGGACGAGCTTGACATGCACATCGAGATGGAAGGCCGGTGTCATGATGCGGTAGAGACTGCGGGCTTCGTCGAAGCTGCCTTCAGCGCATAGATTGAAGATAGCAACACATTCCTCGGGCCAGGCATTGGTCATTCCCGAAACCCAGCCGGTGGCGCCAAGCGCCATGCTTTCGAGGATCAGGTCGTCGACACCACAGAAGATGCGATAGCGGTCGCCAAGCTCGTTATACATGTCAGTTATGCGACGAATATCACCAGTCTCCTCCTTGATACAGACGATCGACGGTACATCTGCGAGATCCTTCAAGATATCCGGTGTGACGTCGACGCCGTATGCAATCGGATTGTTGTAAATCATGATCGGGATGCCGCAGGCCTTGGCGATGTTCCTGTACCACGCGGCAGTCTCGCGTGCGTCAGTCTTGTAGCCCAGGCTCGGAAAGACCATCAGCCCTTCGGCGCCATAGCCCTCAAAGGTCTTGGCCGTCTTGGCAGCGCCTTCGCTTGACAATTCGGCGAGGCCAGAAAGCAGCGGGACGCGACCGCCAATGGCTTCCTTGGCGCCTCGGATGACCATCTCCTTTTCAGACGGCAACAGCGAAGCGTTCTCGCCCAGCATCGGGAGCACGACAATGCCGGAGACGCCGTTGGAGATCAGTCGGTCGATGCTCTTTTGAGTGGCCTGCAGATCGATCTCGCCGGACTGCTTCATCTTGGTGGTCACAGCGGGAAAAACGCCTTTCCAGTCAGCCATGTTCTTAACCTTCCTATTTATCTGAAATTGTTACGGTTTTCTGCTTTGTATCCAATATGCAATTAATGCGGTCAGTTGTCCATATGGCACCTCGCATTCTATGCAAAACGTGAGGCTGAGTAGGGTGCAAGGTCGATGGAACTCGGCCCGAGGCCAATCAACTCGGCAACAAGTCGCGCTGTCGGCGCAGCCTGCGTCAGCCCGAGATGGCCGTGGCCGAAGGCGTAGATCGCATTGCTCGCGCCTGTGGCCCTGCCTATTACCGGCAAGGAGTCGGGTGTGGTCGGCCGTTGGCCCATCCAGACAGTGCCTGACCTCAAGGTAAGCTTGGGCACCGCCCGCCGGCCAAGCTCCATCAGCACTTCGGAACGACGGAAATTGGGTTCCGCCACAAGCCCCGTGAACTCGGCAGCTCCGCCAATGCGCAGACGCCGCTCAAGCGGTGTGACGACAAACTTCTGCTCAGCGAAAATGATCTCATGGTTGATTTCGATTCCGTCGGAATC